>NZ_JBLRDT010000013.1:0-26420 GCF_057512245.1 Gryllotalpicola sp. CP2-P1 | reverse complement strand
CCTAGCGCCGCGCCGACTGCTCGGCCCGCACCCGCTCGGCCAACTCGCCCGGCTCGAGGAAACGGCGCGTGCGCTCGACCTCGTGCACGGCATCCACGATCGCCTGATTGACGGGCGCGCGCAGGCCGACTTCTGCGGACTGGGCGACGACGGCGCCGTTCAGGAAGTCGATCTCGGTGAGCTGCCCGCGCTTCAGGCTCTGCAGGGTGGAGCCGAGGTTGGGCACCGAGCCCATGCGGCGCGCCATCAGCCGCGGCAGCACCTGCGCGGCCCACAGGGGGGCGGCGGCGGCGAAGCGCGCGCCGGTGTGCGAGAGGCCCTGGATGGTGTCGAAGTGCACGCCGTGGGCGAGCCCGGCCCTGGCTGCTTCGCGGATGAGGCCGGTGACGATCGGCCGCAGCCGCGCATCGGCGACGGTCTGCTGCACCGACAGACCGGTGGCGGCAGGCGTGCCGTTGACCATGTTGATCACGAGCTTGGTCCACTGTGCGCCGCGGAAGTCGTCGGTGACCTGCGCCGGCATGACCGAGGCCAGCAGCGCCGTCGCCTCGCGCGAGCGGTCGACAACGGTCGTGCCCGCGGCCGTGATGGTCACGCGCCCGGGCTCGACGTTTTGCGCAGCGTAGAGCGCGAGCGCGCCGAACGCGGGTGAGCCGGGCAGCACCCGGTGCGCCGTGTCGAGGCCCTCGAGCCCGTTCTGCACGACGATGAGCGGCACGCCTTCGAGGTGGTCCCGGTTTACGGCGAGGGCGGATGCCGCATCCTGCGCCTTCGTCGTCAGGAACGCGATCTCGGGGGTGCGGGTGAGCGTCTCGGCAGCGCAGACGCGCGCGGTGTGCTCGCCCCACGCGCCGTCGAGGTGCAGCCCGGCACCGGCGATCGCGGCGAGGGTGGCGCCGCGCGCGGTGACCTCGACCTCGTGGCCGGCGCGGTCGAGCAGTGCTGCGATGGTGCCGCCGACGGCTCCGGCTCCGATCACCCCGACACGCACGCACCCACCCTACGGCGCAGGCACCCGAGGTGTCAGTTCGGGTGCCTGCGGCCGCGAATCAACAGCCCGAACTCACACTTCGGGGGAAAGTGAGGTCGCGGCGACCGCCCGGCGTCCGGGCAAGCCGAGCGAGACGAGGGCCGCGAGGGCGAGCACGGCGGCCCCGACGAGGACCGCCTTCTGCGCGGCATCCACGTAGCCGGTCGGCGTCAGCTGGCCGCCCGCGCCCGTGAAGACGGCGGTCAGCACCGCGATTCCGAGGGCGGTGCCGATCTCGCGCAGCGTCGAGTTCGCCCCAGAGGCCTTGGCGTGATCGGGTGCGGGCATGTCCATGAGCACCGCCGTCGACGACGGGGCGAAGATGAGCCCCATGCCGAGCCCGGCGAGCAGGAACGGGGGCACCATGTGCGCGAAGGTGAGGTCGGGTGCCATGATCAGCGCGATCCACCCGATGGCGACGGCCGAGATGGCGAGGCCGGACGCGACAGGCATCCTCGGCCCGAATCTCGGGACCAGCAGGAAGCCGGTGAGCGGGGAGATCACGAGCGGCAGCAGGGTCCACGGCATGGTCATCTCGCCGGCTTCGAGCGGATTCTTGCCCTGCACCACCTGCAGGAACTGGATGAGGATGAAGATCGACCCGAAGATGCCGAAGCTGAAGATCAGGCCGACGGCGTTGGCGATCGTGAAGCTCGGAAAGCGGAACAGGCGCAGCGGCAGCATCGGGGCCGCCGCACGGGTCTCCCACCAGATGAACGCCGCGATGAGCGCGCCGCCGCCGATCAGCGCGGTGAGCACCTCGCCGCTGCCCCAGCCGGCGTCGTTGCCGCGCACGATGCCGTAGACGATTCCGAAGACGCCGCTGCCGGCGAGCACGAGGCCGATCAGGTCGCTGCGCAGCCTCGCCCCGAAGCTGTTGGGCAGCGCCCACAGCACGAGCGGCACCGCGACGATGCCGACGGGCACGTTGACCCAGAAGATGCCCTGCCAGGCCCAGCCCTGGGTGACCGCGCCGCCGATGAGCGGGCCGAGCGCGACGCCGAGACCGGCGACGCCGCCCCACACGCCGATGGCGGCCGGCCGCGCCTTCTCGCTGACCGAGCCGGCGAGCATCGTGAGCGACAGCGGCATCAGTGCCGCGGCCCCGACGCCCTGCAGAGCGCGGGCGGCGATGAGCTGCCACGGCTCGGTGCTGAGCGCCGACAGCGCTGAGGCAACCGTGAACAGCCCGATGCCCACCACGAAGACGCTGCGGCGGCCCAGGCGGTCGCCGAGCGCTGCGGCGGTCAGGATGAAGCTCGCGAAGGCGAGGGCATACGCGTTGATGACCCACTCGAGCTCGTCGATGCCGGCGGACAGGTCGCGGCCGATGACCGGCAGGGCGTTCGTGACGACCAGGTTGTCGAGCGTGCCCATGAACATGGGCAGCGAGGCCGCGGCGATCACGAGCCACAGCGGCCGGCGGCGGGCGAGCGGGGGCACCCCGCCAGTCTGCGCGGCCTCGGTCGCGACGGGAACAGTCATGTCGTTCTCCAAGAGTGGTAATTGAATGATTACAAGCCGAGACGATAAGTTATCGACTGATAACCTGTCAAGCATGAGCGAGTCGAGGAGCGAGCGGATTCCCGCCGCGGAGCGCCGCGAGCAGATCCTGGATGCCGCCGCGAGGGTGTTCGGGGAGCGGGGCTATGCGGGCACGACCACCGACCAGGTCGCCCAGGCGGCGGGCATCAGCCAGCCCTACGTCGTGCGGATGTTCGGCAGCAAGGAGAAGCTGTTCTGCGAGCTGCTGCTGCGCGCTCGCGACAGCCTCGAGACGCGGCTGCGCGCCGCGCTCGCCCGCCCGGAGGTGAAGGCGCTCGACAACCAGGGGCTCAAGAGGTTCCTCGGCCGCGCCTATGTCGACCTCGTCGGCGAGGGCGACATCGTGCTGCCCCTCGCACAGGGCTTCCTGCTCGGCCACGACCCCGTGATCGGCCGGTATGCGCGCGAGGGCTTCCTCGACATCTACCGGCTGCTGCGCGACGAGGCGGGGCTGAGCCCGGAAGAGGTGCGCGACTTCCTCGCAGGCGGCATGCTGCTCAACACGCTGCTCACGCTGCAGATGACGGGACTCTACGAGTCCGACGAGATGGCGCGGGAGCTGCTCGCCTGCGCCTTCGGCGAGAAGCTCGACCTGGTTGTGGCGCCGACGAAGGCCGCCCCGTGAGCCCGGTGTCGCCGCCGCCGAACGGCGTCGTCCTCGTCGACAAGCCGCAGGGGCTCACGAGCCACGACGTGGTGGCGCGCATGCGCCGCGCCGCGGGAACGCGGAAGGTCGGCCACGCGGGCACCCTCGACCCGATGGCCACCGGCCTGCTCATCGTCGGCGTCGGCTCGGCGACGCGGCTGCTGACGCACGTGGTCGGCACCGACAAGGTGTACGACGCCACGATCCGCCTGGGGGAGTCGACGGTCACCGACGACGCCGAGGGAGACGTCACGGCGCGCGCCGAGGCCGACGCGGTCGACGCCGTCACGGGCGAGGCGATCGGCGCAGGCATCCGCGCCCTCACCGGGCCCATCGAGCAGGTGCCGAGCACGGTGAGCGCGATCAAGGTCGACGGGAAGCGCGCCTACGCGCGCGCTCGCGCGGGCGAAGACGTCGAGCTTGCTGCGCGGCCTGTCACGATCCACGAGTTCGCGCTGCGCGAGACGAGGCGGATGCCGGGCCTGATCGACCTCGACGTGACGGTCGCCTGCTCCTCCGGCACCTACATCCGCGCGCTGGCCCGCGACCTCGGCGCCGCGCTCGGGGTCGGCGGCCACCTGACCATGCTGCGACGCACCTCGGTGGGGCCCTTCGCCGTCGCGGCCGCGACCCCGCTCGACGCGCTGGCCGGTGGCGACGTCGCCGTGCCCGACGTGCTGCTGACGCCGGCGGACGCCGCTGCCAGACTGTTCCCCGTGCTCGAACTCGACGCGCAGCAGGCGATCGACCTCGGGCACGGCAAGAAGCTCCACGTCGCCGCGCCTGGCGCCCCGGGCATCCGCGCCGCGATCGACGGGGCCGGCCGCCTCGTCGCCCTCGCCGCCGTGTCGGCGACCGGCGTGGTGCGCGTCGAGACCGGTTTCCCGAGTCAGGAGTCCTGAGTGGTCGAGTGGTTCACCTTCACGCAGATCGTCATCGCGCTCGCCGCGGGGGTGCTCTGCCTCGTGCTCGGGCTCATCGGGCGCACGCCGAGCGACCTCAGCATGGGCCCGATCGCGTTCGTCGCGCTGCTGCTGATCGCGCAGCTCGTCACGTCCGCGATCGCGCCGGCGGTCGGCAACCACCCGACGGGCAGCCTGCTCGAGTTCTGGATGTACCAGGTCGCCATCGTGCTCGTGCCGCTGCTCGCGATGGTGTGGGCGCTCGTCGAGCGCGGGCGGTGGAGCGTCGTCGTGCTCGGCGTCGCGGGGCTCGCCGTCGCCGTGATGCTGTACAGGATGTGGGTGATCTGGACGGGCGCGTGAGCGGCATGCCGGTGGCATGCCGCGAACCGCACGGACGGATCACCCCGGCGCGAGCGAAGCGAGCACCGGGGCCGGAGCGCGACCACGAGCCGAACTAGAATCGACTTTGCGATGTCCGAGTCCAGATCCGTCACCGAGAGGCTCTCGGCCGCAATGCCGCGCCTGGTCGGCACCGGCACCCTCACGGTGCTCGTCGCCGTGTACGCCGTGCTCGTGATGGCGGCGGTCGGGCGCAGCGCCTTCCAGATCATCGACCACTTCTCGAAGGCGCCGATCGCGATCTCGATCTCAGGGGTGTCCGCGCTCGTCTACGTGCTCGCGATGGTCGCGCTCATCGTGCACCGGGGCGTCTGGCACCGCATCGCCTGGGTCACCGTCTCGGTCGAGTTCGCCGGCGTCGTGGTGATCGGGGCGATCACGACGTTCTTCCCGGACGCGCTCGGCCCCGACTCGGGCGACGCATTCGGCGACACCGCCACCGTGTGGACGGTCTTCGGGCAGGGCTACTGGTTCGTCCCGCTCGTGCTTCCGCTGGCGGGAATGTGGTGGCTGAAGACGCATCCGGCCCGCCCGCGCCCCGATCGAGCCGGCGCCGATTCCCGCGGAAAGGCGGCAGCGTGAGGGTCTTCCACTCCGAGTCCGAGATCGGCCCTGATTTCGGGCCGAGCGCGGTCACGATCGGCAAGTTCGACGGCGTGCACTCCGGGCACCGAGCGGTCATCGGCCGCCTCGTCACCGCGGCGCGGGCCGAGGGACTCGTCTCAGCGGTGGTCACCTTCGACCGGAACCCGCTCGAGGTGATCGCGCCTGAACGCTGCCCTGACGCGCTCGCGAGCCTCGACCAGAAGCTCGATCTGCTCGCCGAGACCGGGGTCGACGCGACCCTCGTGGTGCGCTTCGACGAGACCTTCGCGCGGGTCAGTGCCGAGCGCTTCGTCACCGAGTACCTGGTGAAGGCGCTGCACGCCCGGCGCGTGTTCGTCGGCAGCGACTTCCGCTTCGGCAGCGGCAACGCGGGCGACGTCGCGCAGCTGCGGGCGCTCGGTGAGCAGCACGGATTCACCGTCGAGCTGATCGACGACGTGGTCGGCACCGCGGGGGAGCGGGTGTCGTCGACGCGCATCCGCCAACTGCTCGCCGAAGGCGACGTCGAGCAGGCCGAGCGGCTGCTCGGCCGTGCGCCGATGCTGCGCGGCCTGGTCGTCCACGGCGCGAAGCGCGGGCGCGAGCTCGGATTCCCCACCGCGAATCTCTCCCCGCAGTCCGAAGGCCTGATCCCGGCCGACGGCATCTATGCCGGGTGGCTCGTCGACAACGGCACGCGCTACCCGGCCGCGATCTCGGTCGGCAACAACCCGACCTTCGAAGGCGTGCCGCAGAAGCAGGTCGAGGCGCACGTCATCGACCACACCATCGATCTGTACGACCACGAGGTCGAGGTGGTGTTCGTCGCGCGCATTCGCGGCATGACCGCCTTCACCGGCATCCCGGCGCTCATCGAGCAGATCGCCGACGACGTTCGGGTCGCCCGCGGCATCCTGGTGGCATGAGGCGACCCCGCCCGCGATCGCGAGCGGGCTGCGCCTAAGCGGGGATGAGGTCTGCGCGGTAGATCAAGGCGGCGGCACCGATCAGCGGGCCCTCGCCCGAGAGACCGGAGGGCACGACGCGCACCTTGCGGACGTAGTCGAAGTGGTGCGTCGCGATCTGGGCCCGAATGAAGTCGAACAGATCGGGCGTCGCCTGCGAGAAGCCGCCGCCGATCGCGACGACCTCGAGGTCGAGCAGGGCAGTGGCGCTCGCGATCGCCTGGCCGACGGCGCGCCCACAGCGCTCGATCGCCGCGCGCGCGACCGGGTCGCCTGCGGCGTAGGCGGCGGCGAGGTCCTCGCCCGTCGTGCCCGCGAAGCCGTTCCGCCGCGCGTACGCCACGGTGTGCGGCCCGCTCGCGATCGCCTCGAGCACGTGCGCGTTGCCGAAGGTGTTCTCGCCCTCGAAGCCTGCGACGTCGACGTGGCCGATGTGCCCCGCGTTGCCGGTCTTCCCGACGACGACCTTGCCGCCCGCGATGATGCCGCCCCCGACACCCGTCGAGACGACCATGCCCATGACGTTCTGCGCGCCCTGCGCCGCCCCCACCCAGTGCTCGGCGAGGACGATGGCGACCCCGTCCATCTCGAGCACGACGGGGACCAGGTGCCCGGCGTCCGCCACGATGCGCTCGACCAGCGCCCGCATCGGGTAGCCGCGCCACGAGGGCACGTTGAGCGGCGAGATCGCACCGGCCTCGCGGTCGATCGGCCCGGCGCAGCCGATGCCGACGCCGATCAGCCGGGCCTCGCTGCCGAGCTCGCCCAGCATGCCGAGCGCGTGTCGCACGACCTCGGCGACGGACGCCTCGAGGTCGTGCAGCTCGGCGCTGCGGCCGGTCGCCGCGCGGAGCCGCGACCCTACGACGAGCGTGCCGTCGGGGCGCACGAGGGCGGCCTCGACCTTGGTGCCGCCGAAGTCGACGGCGAGGACGACGGAATCAGGCATGCCTCCCAGCCTATTGGCTCGACAGGGCTGCTCAGACGTGCCGCTGCACGAGGCGCCGCGCCGCGCCCGAGACCGTCTGGCCGCGGCGTTTGACGAGCACCACACCCGCCACCAGCGCCGTGAGCAGCGGCATGGTGCCGGAGACGGTCATGCCGACGTGCGGGCCGAAGTTGTCGACGATCCAGCCCATCAGGGGGCCGCCGATCGACTGGCCGCCGAGCTGGATGAGCACGAACACCCCCATGACGCGGCCGCGGATCGCGATGTTCGTCGACATCTGGACGAGGGAGTTCGACGCGATGAAATACAGCAGCTGAGACATCCCGGCCCCGACGAGAAGGACCGCGAAGATGCCGAGCTGCGGCGCGAGACCGGCGAGCGCCTGCACGAAGCCGAGGATCACGGCGCCGACGATGACCGTGCGCAGGCTGACGGATGCCCGCAGATTGGACAGCAGCGCACCGCTCAGCGCGCCGAGCGCGACGAGCGCGTTGAAGATGCCGTAGCCCGACGAGCCGACGTCGTAGACGTGGTCGGCGAAGGCGGTGAGCAGCACCGGCATCGTGTAGACGAAGAGCGCCACCGACGTCAGCACGATGAGGGTGAACAGGATCTCGTCTTTGCGGGCCGCGTACTCGAGGCCCTCGCGCAGCTGGCCCTTGCGCCGCGGCGCCTTCGGTGCCGGCAGCAGCCGCGAGCCGTCGAGTCGGCCGAGCGCGAACACGGTGCCGAGGCAGGCGAGCGCGTTGATCGCGAACGACCAGCCGCCGCCGACCGCCGACAGCAGGATGCCGCCCACCGCGGGTCCGATCAGGGCGCCGAGCTGGAACGTCGAGGAGTTGAGGCTGAGTGCGTTGCGCAGCAGCGCCGGCCCGACGACCTCAGAGACGAAGGACTGGCGGGCCGGGTTGTCGATGAGCGTCGCGAAGCCGCCGAGCAGGGCGATGCACCAGATCATCCACACCTGGATCGAGCCGGTGAAGATGAGGGCGGCCATGGTGGCGGCGAGCAGCGCCATCATCGTCTGCGTCACCTGCAGGATGCGCCGCTTGGGGTACCGATCGGCGATCACGCCGCCGTAGAGCCCGAAGACCAGCATGGGCGCGAACTGCAGCGCGACGGTGATGCCGACGTCGGCGACGTTGCCCGAGAGCTGCAGGACGATCCAGTCCTGTGCGATGCGCTGCATGCCCTGGGCGGTCGTCGAGACGATCTGACCGCTTGCGTACAGCCGGTAGTTCGGGACCTTCAGGGAAGCGAACATGTCGCGCCAGCGCGGACGGCCGGACAGCACCAGCATCGGTTCGGTCGGTGGATTCGCAGGCGTCGCAGTCACAGCCCGTCAAGGCTAGTCGGATCGATTCGATAAGTCCTTAGAATGGTGGCAATAACTCCCATTGGGAAACGTAATAGCTCGCGAAGGGTGCCGCCCATGTTCGATCCCGTGCTGCTGCGCAGCTTCCTCGCGGTCGCCGAGACGGGCAGCTTCACGCGAGCCGCGCAGCGCCTGCAGCTCAGCCAGCCCACGGTCAGCCAGCACGTGCGGCGCCTCGAGTCGCAGGCGGGCCGCATCCTGATCGATCGGGACACGCGCCAGGTGCGCCTCACCGACAACGGCGACGCCATGGCGGGCTTCGCGCGCAGCATCCTCGCGGCGCACGCGTCCGCCGAGAGCTATTTCAGCGGCAAGGCGATGCGCGGGCGGCTGCGCTTCGGCGCCGCGGACGACTTCACGATGACGCAGCTGCCCCGCATCCTCAGGGACTTCCGCGCGCTGCATCCCCAGCTCAACCTCGAGCTCACCGTCGGGCAGTCGGGGGCCCTGCATCGCCGGCTCAGCTCGGGTCAGCTCGATCTCATCTTCATCAAGCAGACCCCAGGTGTCGGCGAGGGCACCAAGGTCAGCACCGACCAGATGGTGTGGATGGGCCTCGACGGCATCCAGCTCGGGCCGGACGAGCCCGTGCCGCTCGTCTCGTACCAGGAGCAGTCGATGAGCCGGCGGATGGCGATCGACGCCCTCGAGGGCGCCGGTCGGACCTGGCGCATCACCTGCAACACGCGCGAGGTCAACGGCGTGCTCTCGGCGGTCAGGGCCGGGCTCGGGGTCGCGGTGTTCCCGCGCACGCTGATTCCCGGCGATCTCGTGAAAGTGAGCAATCGCCTCGGGCTTCCCGAGATCGGCGACGTCGACTTCACCCTGATCTCGAACCCGCGGTCGGCCACCGAGCCCGTCGAGGCGCTCAGCAGCGCGATCATGGGCCGCACCCTCGTGCACTGAGGTGCGCGTTCCGCGCCTCCGCGCGCCCCCGAGTTCGCTACCTTAGGTACTCGTAGGGAGGCCATGGACATGACCGAAGCGACGGTGACCGCATTCGTCGGCGACAGCCTGACCGAGAACGGCGACTGGCAGAAGCTGCTGCCGGGCCAGAACGTCATCAACTTCGGCGTCGGCGGGAACACCACGCACGACCTCATGGACCGCCTCGACGAGGTCGTCGCCGCGGGCCCGTCGACCGTCGTGGTCGAGATCGGCACGAACGACTTCGGGTGGCGGTTCCCGGTCGAAGAGGTCGTCGAGAACATCCAGGCGATCCTCGCCCAGCTGCGCGAGAAACTGCCCGACGCGAAGATCGTGATGCAGAGCATCCTTCCCCGGCAGCCCGAATACGCGCACATCGTGCGCACCGTCAACGAGCAGCTCGAGCGCTATGTGCCCACCGTGCCGTGCAGCTACGTGGATGTCTGGCCCGCGCTCGCAGACGAGGACGGCGGCCTCAAGCCCGAGTTCACCGTCGACGGCCTGCATCTGACCGAGGCCGGTTACGAGGCCTGGTTCGCCGTGCTGCGGCCCGTGCTCGCCGCCTGAGGGGTCGCGAAGCCGGTCCCCCTCTTGGGGGAATTCTGCTGCCCCCATGCTCGCGGCTAGTGTCGCAAGCGGGGTTGAGGAGAGTCAGTTTCACGACTTTTGAAAGAGGCACCGTCGTGCTCAAAAACCTCGACCCGATCCTGTCCGGCGCGCTCCTGTCGGTTCTCGACGACATGCAGCCCGGCCAGTGGCTGACCCTCACGGCAGGCGGCGCCACGACGCCGCAGCGTGGCCCGGACCACACCGTGATCGATCTGACGCACGTCTCGACCGAGGCGGCCGCGACGGCGATCCTCAGCGTGCTGCCGCTCGACCGCTCGGGGGCTCCGATCGTCTACCTCGACAATGCCGAGGAGGTCGACGAGCTGCCCGACGTGGTCTTCGCCGTCTGCGGCATCGCGGCCGACGCCGAACTGCGCCGCGTGCCGATGTCGCGCCTCGACGAGGCCGACTTCGCGACGCTCGCGCGCCAGTCCGAGGTGACCGTGCGGTCGCGCTGCGACGGCGAGCCCAGCGCATTCCTGCTGCGCAAGGGCGAGGCGCTCGCCGCCGTCTGAGCTGTCGGGGTCGCGTTCGTGGCGGCCCGTGCTCA
This sequence comes from Gryllotalpicola sp. CP2-P1, assembly GCF_057512245.1. Classification (NCBI taxonomy): domain Bacteria; kingdom Bacillati; phylum Actinomycetota; class Actinomycetes; order Micrococcales; family Microbacteriaceae; genus Gryllotalpicola; species Gryllotalpicola sp. CP2-P1. The sequence goes on along the minus strand of NZ_JBLRDT010000013.1, from coordinate 15,935 downwards.
GCGGGGCAGGAGGCCGCACCCGATAGGCTTCCCCTCGCCATGGCACGCCCCACGAACGCACCCCAGCCCGCCCGACTCGCGCTCGCGCCCGGCTTCCTCGGGGCGATCGTCCTGATGGCGGGCCTCGCCCTCATCGGGTCCGAGAACTACACCTGGATCGAGTACCCCGCGGCGATCCTCGCCGCGATCACGGGGTGGTTCGCGATCCAGGGCAAGCAGTGGGCCTTCGTCGCCGGGCTCGCCGCGATCGTCGTGGTCTGGAATCCGGTCTTCCCCCTGCCGCTGCCTGACGTCGCCTTCCAGGGGCTCAGCATCGCCGGCGCCGCGACATTCATCGCCGCCGGCGTCATCATCAGGGTCACGCCGAGCTCCTGACCGGCCGGCTCGGCGGCGCGCGCAGTGAGTGCTCGCGGGCCGAGGATGCGGCTGGGGTAGAATCAGGTATCGCGCGGATTCCCGCTCCGCCGCGGCCCGAGAGGCTTTCGCTGCTCGTTCGTGCCACGGCCCCGGAATCCGCCCCGTACATCGGGCCGCTCCCGGGGTTCTCCCGTCGGGGCCCGCAGATCGTGGAGGCACATGTCCCAGACCGGAGAGCGCGTCGCGCAGCAGCGACGCTCCGGGCGCCGTCATCAGAACAATGACGGCCTCATCCCCGTCCTCGCCCGCCGCGTGCGCGAGGTGGAAGCCAAGGCGCAGGGCGGCAAGAAGCTCGGGCCGACCAACCGGACCAAGTTCCAGGTCATCGCGCTGCTCATGCGCGAAGAGCGCGCGCGCGCCAAGTCCGACCCCGAGCTGACCGAGGCGCAGCGCGCCGAGCAGCTCAAGCGACTCGACGGCATCGCGCAGATCCTCGCCAAGACGGCGGCGCGTGACACGAGCCTCATCCAGTTGCTCGAGACGGATGCCTCGCCGTCGGCCGCCGCGCAGAAGATGCGCCGCGACTGGCTGCTCGAGTCCGGAACCGCGCTCAGCCCCGACGACCTGGTCATCGTCGTCGAAGAGCCGAAGGTGCTCGACAACAAGCCGGTGCTCTCGGCCGAGCTGGCCGAGAAGCAGGTCGTGCCGCAGTCGGTCAAGGCGCGGCAGCTGTCGAATCCGTTCCTCGCGCCCGACTTCACCCGCTACGCCGAGCAGGCGCAGCCCGCGCCGCGCCGGCGCCTCGACTCGTGGGAGCTTCTCGGCCCCCTGTTCAAGTCGTTCGAGCAGGGCGCAGGCGGCCAGATCGCCAGCATGGAGCTGCCGCCCGCACCGAAGATCGACCGCTACGCCCCGCCCGGCATGGAGCTCATGCACCACCAGGCGCAGTTCATCGAGTCGGCCCGCCTCGGCCACCGCACCTTCCTGCTCGCCGACGAGCCGGGCCTCGGCAAGACCGCGCAGTCCCTGCTCGCGGCATCCGTCGCGGGGGCATACCCGCTGCTCGCCGTCGTCCCCAACGTCGTGAAGATGAACTGGGCGCGCGAGGTCGAGCGGTGGACGCCGCAGCGCCGCGCGACCGTCATCCACGGTGACGGAGCCGGTCTCGACGCGTTCGCCGACATCGTCGTCGTCAACTACGAGGTGCTCGACCGCCACCTGTCCTGGATCGCCCAGATGGGCTTCAAGGGCATGGTCGTCGACGAGGCGCACTTCATCAAGAACCTGCACTCCCAGCGCTCGCAGCACGTGCTGGCGCTCGCCGACACGATCCGCAAGACCGCACCGGGCGGCGAGCCGCTGCTCATCGCGCTCACCGGCACCCCGCTCATCAACGACATCGACGACTTCCGCGCCATCTGGCAGTTCCTCGGCTGGATCGACGGCACCAAGCCCACGCGCGAGCTCATGGACCGCCTCGAAGAGACCGGCCTGACGCCCGCCGATCACGAGTTCTACCCCGAGGCCCGTGAGATCGTGATCGACCTCGGCATCGTGCGCCGCCGCAAGATCGACGTCGCCGCCGACCTGCCGTCGCGGCGCATCGTCGACATGCCCGTCGAGCTCGACGACGAGCTGGGCCGCTCGATCAAGGCGGCCGAGCGCGAGCTCGCGGCCCGCCTCGTGGCGCGCTATGAGCGCGCGCTCGCGGCCGGCGTCGGCGAGGGCGTCGAAGGCGGCACGGATGCCCGGCGCGAGCACCTCATCAGGGTCGTGGCCCACGCGGAGCTCGAGGAGTCGAAGGGGGCGAAGACCGGCGAGAACGTCTTCACCATGGTCCGCCGCATCGGCCAGGCGAAGGCCGGCCTCGCCGCCGACTACGCGGCGCAGCTCGCCCGCTCGACCGGCAAGGTCGTCTTCTTCGCCAAGCACATCGACGTCATGGATCAGGCAGAGGCGCTGTTCGCGGCCCGCGAGCTGGGGGCGGTCTCGATCCGCGGCGACCAGAGCGCCATCGAGCGCCAGAAGGCGATCGACGCGTTCCAGAACGACCCCGAGGTTTCCGTCGTGGTCTGCTCGCTCACCGCGGCCGGCGTCGGCATCAACCTGCAGGTGTCGTCGAACGTCGTGCTCGCCGAGCTGTCGTGGACGTCCGCCGAGCAGACGCAGGCGATCGACCGCGTGCACCGCATCGGCCAGGAAGAGCCCGTCACCGCGTGGCGCATCATCGCGGCGCAGACGATCGATTCGAAGATCGCCGAGCTCATCGACGCCAAGCAGGGCCTTGCGCTGCGGGCGCTCGACGGCATCGACGTCGAGCCGGGCTCCGAGGCATCCGTTCAGCTCGACGCACTGGTCGGGCTGCTGCGCGACGCGCTCAACTAGCCGCAGTCGGCGCTATTCGTCGTCGAAGTCGTCGAATTCCTCGTCTTCTTCGTCGAGCTCATCGTCATAGCCGGTGGGGCGCTCGTCGTCGGGAAACACCTCTTCGTCGGACTCGAAGTCGTCGTCGAGGTCGATGTCGTCCTCGTCGTAGCTCTCCACCTCGGGCTCGTAGTCCTCGACGTCCTCGGGAGCCTCGTCCTCGAGATCGACGTCGTCCTCGTCGAATTCGCTGGGTCGGCTGTCGCTCATGGGATGCAGGGTACGCCGGGCCCTGCGGCAGGCCAATACCCGATTCCGGTTCCGCCGACGGCATGGCCCAAACTGTTCACATGAGTGGTGGCGAGGTCGAGATCGAGCGCAAGTACGACGTCGATGACGAGGCGCGGATGCCGTCGCTGATCGGTGTCGCGCGGGTCGCGTCCGCCGACGCTCCGGATGCGTTCGACCTCGACGCCACGTACTTCGACACCCCCGAGCTGACGCTCGCGAACGCACGCGTGGCCGTGCGGCGACGGCTCGGCGGGCACGACGCCGGCTGGCACATCAAGTGGCCGCCGCTCGCCGAAGGCCGGCGCGAGCAGCAGTTCGAGCCGGGTGAGGGCGAGGCGATCCCTGACGAGGTGCGCGCGGCGCTGGCCGAGCTCGTGGGCGATGCACGGCTCGTACCGATCGCGCGCATTCGCAATCACCGGATCGCGACCGTGCTGCGCGACAGCGCCGGCGAGCCCCTCATCGAGCTCGCCGACGATCACGTCGTGGCCACAGACCTGCGCGAGGGGCCGACGAGCGGAACGGAACGGCGCTGGCAGGAGTGGGAGGTCGAGCTTCTTCCGGGCGGGAGCGCGGGCGAGGCATCCGATCGCGCGGCCTTGCTCGATGCGGTCGAAGAGCGGCTCGTCGCGGCGGGGGCGCAGCCTCCGTCATCCGGTTCAAAGCTCGCGAGGGCGCTGGGACTGTCCCGCTAGGGGCCGATCGATCGATAGTCTCCAAGCAGAAGGAGCTGCCATGCGAATCGGAATTCTCACCTCCGGTGGAGACTGCCCTGGGCTCAACGCGGTCATCAGGGGTGCCGTGCTCAAGGGGGACCGCGTGTACGGCCACGACTTCTTGGGTTTCAAGTGGGGCTGGAAGGGCGTCGTCGAGGGCGACCTGATGGAGCTGCCCCGCCACCGCGTCCGCGGCCTCTCGAAAGAGGGCGGCACGATCCTCGGCTCGAGTCGCACGAACCCCTACGAAGCGGGCGGCGGCCCCGAGAACATCCAGAAGGTGCTCGATAAGAACGGCATCGACGCGATCATCGCGATCGGCGGCGAAGGCACGCTTGCTGCCGCGCGGCGCCTCTCCGATGACGGGTTGAAGATCGTCGGCGTCCCGAAGACGATCGACAACGACCTGCAGGCAACCGACTACACCTTCGGCTTCGACACGGCGGTCGGCATCGCGACCGAGGCGATCGATCGCCTGCGCACCACGGCCGAGTCCCACCAGCGCTGCATGGTCGTCGAGGTGATGGGCCGCTACGTCGGCTGGATCGCCCTGCACGCGGGGATGGCCGGGGGCGCGCACGCCATCCTGATCCCCGAGGTGAGCACCACGATCGAGCAGATCTGCGAATGGGTCGAGTCGGTGCGCGACCGCGGCCGCGCCCCCGTGATCGTGGTCAGCGAGGGCTTCCACCTGCCGACGATGGACGGCGCGCACTCGCACAAGGGCCTGGACCCCTTCGGGCGCCCGCTGCTCGGCGGCATCGCCGACATCCTGGCGCCGATGATCGAGGAGCGCACGGGCATCGAGTCGCGCGCGACGGTGATCGGGCATATTCAGCGCGGCGGTGCGCCGAGTGCCTTCGACCGGGTGCTGGCGACCCGTTTCGGGATGGCGGCGGTGGATGCCGTGACCGAAGCGCGTTGGGGCACGATGGTCGCTCTGCGCGGCACGGACGTCGTCGACGTCAGCATCACCGAGGCGACCCGCAGCCTGAACTCGGTCCCGCGCCGCCGCTGGGAAGAGGCGGCCCTCCTCTTCGGCTGACCGTCTTCCGGCGCTCCGCCTCGGGCCGTCCCCTTCGTTCCACTTGAACGAGAGAACCTTTTCTTCGCACCCCAGAACCATTGGTGCTGGCCGAGCACCGTTGGTTCCGCGCCTGCGCCGTTGGTTCTCGACAAGCGCCAACGGATCCACGGCAGCACCAATGGTGTGCTTATCGCTAGAGATGGTTCTGCTGGAGCACCAATGGTTCTGTCGCGCTCAGAAGTGGTTCTCTCGTTCATATGAATCCGACAGGACGTCTCGGACCGGCGCTGGAACCGCGTCCAGGCGCCGCAGGGCGAGGTGGACGCGTCGCGGCGCAGCAGCGATGGCGTGGGCGATGTCCTCCGCCGGGAATCCGGCTTCAGACATCGCCTCCAGCAGCTGCGCGCTCTCCGCATAGCTCAAGCACGTCGTCATCGCCTGGCGCAGAGCTTCACGCGGGGGAACCCGCAGGCGATCCGGTTGTCCGCCTGAGCGCGCCAGGCGCTTTGCCTGCTCACGCGACGGAACCGGCGTGCGCAACCTGCTCCAGTGCACGTGCGCCATTGGCGCGTCCGCGCGTCGGCGGCCCGAAGCGCCACCTTGACCGCGCCGCAGCCTCAGGTGCGGCTCACCGCCGTCGCCGACTGAGAACCCGCTCTCGGCCAGAACCGTGACGCAGTCGAGCTGCCCGCCGCACCATGCCGCGAGCCTTTCGAGATCGGTCAAGTGGGTGCAGACGTAAACCCCCATCCGCAGAAGCTCGGAGCGTCCGTAGCTCATGCGAAAGGGGAGGATCGCAGATTCCTGGCCGTCGAACTCCTCGAGGAGTTCGGCATGCGTGGCGATGTGGCCGAAAGAACACAACAGAGAGCGAGTCGCAGCGCGGGGCATCCGTTCACTGTGGCGTGCTCTGCAGGCCGGCGCGTCAGCTTTCCACAGCTCTGACGGGATCCTCAGCGGGCGCGAGGCCGAGGCGGTCGAGCAGCCAGGCGAGTTCCCACGCGCGCTCGCGCCACGCGTTGTAGCGGCCAGAGACGCCGCCGTGGCCCGCGACCATCTCGATCTTCAGCAGCGCATCGGCGCCCAGCGCGCGCAGACGAGCGACCCACTTCGCCGGCTCCACATAGAGCACGCGGGTGTCGTTGAGGCTGGTCACGGCGAGGATCGGAGGATATGCGGCATCCGCTCGCACGTTCTCATACGGCGTGTACGAGCGCATGTACTCGTACACCTCGGCGTCGTGCAGGGGGTCGCCCCACTCGTCCCACTCGATGACGGTGAGCGGCAGCGACGGGTCGAGGATCGACGTGAGCGCATCGACGAACGGCACGTCGGCGAGGATGCCCGCGAACAGCTCGGGTGCGAGGTTGGCGACCGCTCCCATCAGCAGGCCGCCCGCACTGCCGCCCTCGGCGACCATTCGGTCGGGCGACGTCCACCCCGTGTCGACGAGATGGCGCGCACACGCCACGAAGTCGGTGAAGGTGTTGCGTTTCGCGAGCTTCTTGCCGTTCTCGTACCAGGAGCGGCCGAGCTCGCCGCCGCCGCGCACGTGCGCGATCGCGAACACGACGCCGCGATCGAGCAACGACAGGCGGGCGACGCTGAATGCGGGATCGATGCTGTGCTCGTACGAGCCGTAGCCGTACAGCTCGAGCGGTGCCGGCGCGGCACCCGGCGAGACGAGGTCCCGGCGGTACACGAGCGAGATCGGCACCCGCGTTCCGTCGGGGGCGACGGCCCACTCGCGCCGCTGCTCGTAGCGCGCAGGGTCGTAGCCGCCGAGCACCGGCTGCTGCTTGAGCATCCGAAGCTCGCCCGTCGAAGGAACCAGGTCGTACACGGTCGAAGGCGTCACCAGCGACCCATAGCCGAGCCGGATCGTCGGCTGCTCCCACTCGGGGTTGCCCGAGGCCCGCACGGTGTAGAGGGGCTCGTCGAAGGGCACCTCGGTCAGTGCGCCGTAGCCGTCCTCCGTGATCGGCAGCAGGCCCAGGCGGGTGAGACCCTCGCGCCGATACTCGACGACGACGCGCTCGGCGAACGCATCGATGTCGTCGAGGCGGACGGCCGGATCATGCGCGATCAGCACGCGTGGCGTCGCGGTGGGGTCGGATGCCGGCACGTCGACGAGCTCGAAGTCGAGGGCTCCGTCGTTGTGCAGGATCAGCAGCCTGTCCTCGCCGCCGACGACGGCATGGTCGACCGAGTACTCGACGCCCTCGCGGCGCGGCCACACGATGCGGGGCGCGGCGGTCGGGTCATCCGCATCGATCAGCCAGGATTCGCTCGTGATCGACGACGACGCGCCCACCTCGATGAAGCGCCGGCTGCGGGTGAGGCCGGCGCCCACCCAGAAGCGCTCGTCCGGTTCGTGGAAGACCTTCACGTCGGCGGATGCCGGCGTGCCGACCGCGTGCCGCCAGACGGTGTCCGGGCGCCAGGCGTCATCGACCGTGGTGTAGAACACGAAGCGGCCATCGGGGCTGAAGAAGGCGCCGGCGGCGGTGCCGGGCACCTCGTCGTCGAGGTCGGCGCCGGTCGCGAGGTCGCGCACGCGGAGGAGGTAACGCTCGTCGCCCTCGACGTCGACGGCGTACGCGAGCAGAGCTCCGTCAGCCGACACGTCGAACGTTCCGAGCGAGAAGAACTCGTGACCCTCGCTCTCGAGGTTCGCGTCGAACAGCACCTGCTCGCCGGGCAGGGCGGGCACCTCGGCCGACACCTCGGCCGGCTGCGGCGGCGTCCAGTCGTCGGGGCCGGCGATCGGCGCGCGGCACTGCACGCCGTACTGCTTGCCCTCGAACGAGCGCGAGTAGTACCACCACGCGCCCTCGCGCACGGGCACGCTGAGATCGGTCTCGAGGGTGCGGGACCTGATCTCGTCGAAGATCGTCTCGCGCAGGCCCGCGAGGTGCGCGTTGCGCGCCTCGGCGTAGGCGTTCTCTGCGGTGAGGTGCGCGATCACCTCGGGGTCGTCCTTGGCGCGCAGCCATTCGTAGTCGTCGACGACGGTGTCGCCGTGGAAGGTGCGCTCGGTCGGGATCCTCTTGGCAACGGGTGCGTTGTCGGTCACCCTCACCACGCTAGGCCACGATCGGCGAGGAGGCCGCCGCGGCGGTCCAAGCGGCCGGGCGCCGCACCCGCCCGCCGCAAGATGAGAGGCTGGCTCTATGGCCCGATTTGCGCGATTCGACCGATTCGGCCCGACGGCAGAGGTGCTGCGCATCGTCGACGAGGAGCCCCCGCACCCCGGCCCGGGCGAGGTGCGCGTGCACGTGTGCGCCAACGGGCTCAACCCGGTCGACTACAAGATCATGCACTCGGCGCAGTCCGCGGCCAACTACGGCATCACGGACCCGGCCGCGACGCCTGGTGGCACGGGGGTGGGGTTCGACTTCGCGGGCGACATCGACGAGGTGGGCGAGGGCGTCACCCGCTTTAGGCTCGGCGAGGCCGTGCTCGGCGGGCGCCGCCACCGCGCGATCGGCGACTTCGTGATCATCGCCGCAGAAGGCGCGGATGCCGAGCGCGACGGCGTCCTCATCGAGAAGCCAGAGGCGCTCGACTACGACACGGCAGGGGCCCTGCCGGTCGCAGGGCGCACGGCGATCGCGGCACTCGACCGTGTCGGCGCGGGCCCCGGCGATACGGTGCTCGTGAGTGCCGCCGCCGGGGGAGTGGGCGTGATCGCGGCGCAGCTCGCGGTTCTCCGCGGCGCGACCGTGATCGGCACGGCGAGCGAGCGCAACCACGAGTTCCTGCGCGAGCTGGGCGTCACGCCCGTCGCCTACGGCGACGGCCTGGTCGAGAGGCTGAGGGATGCCGCGCCCCAGGGTTTCACCGCCGCGCTCGACAACAACGGGCCCGACTCGGTCGACGCCGCGCTCGCCCTGGGCGTGCCGCTCGAGCGCATCAACACGATCGCCGCCCGCGGCCATCGCGGCGCACAGGGCGTCGGCAACCCGCAGGCGACGATGGAGCAGTTCGGCGAGATCGTGCGCCTCGTCGCCGACGGGCAGGTCACGGTGCCGATCGAGGCGATCTACCCGATCGAGCGGCTCGCCGAGGCATACGCGCGCCTCGAGACCGGCCACGTGCGCGGCAAGCTCGTCGCGGTGACGAGGTAGCGCAGGCGAGGCATCCGCCCCCGATACGAGAAAGACCCCGGCGAACCGGGGTCCTTCTGCTTCCGTGCTTATGCGCCAGCGGGCTCGCTGTGCGCCTCTTCGACGGCGGGGTGCGTCGTCTCGGCGCGCGAGCTCACGGCGATCTTGCGCGGCTTGGCCTTCTCGCTCATCGGGATCGTGATCGAGAGCACGCCGTTCGAGTAGTCGGCGGTGATGTTCTCGGTGTCGATGCCCTGGCCGAGGCTCAGCTGGCGCAGGAACGTGCCGCCCTGGCGCTCGCGGGTCAGCCACTTGACGCCCTCGCCCGTCGCCAGCGTGCGCTGGGCGCGGATGGTCAGCAGCTGGCCGTCGACGTCGATGTCGACCGAGCCCGGGTCGATGCCCGGCAGGTCAGCAGACAGGACGTAGGTCTCGCCGTCCTTGTAGAGGTCCATCGGCATGAGCCGCGGGCCGGCGGGGCGGTCGAGGAACGAGCCCGCCAGGCGGTCGAACTCGCGGAAGGGATCGAAGTTCATTGCCATGTGAATCAGCTCCTTCTCTGTAGTCCCAAGGTTGAGCCACCTCGACTCAACTAGGACTGACATTAGCACTCGAACACCGAGAGTGCCAGATCCATTCCGCCATACCCGACGTTCAGCGGGCACCCGGCTCCCGGTCGGTTTCGCGGGGTCATAATGAGCGTGTGATCGGAAGCTCACTCGCTCGGCAATTGCGGGATGCCGGGTTGGAATGGCATCCCGCTCCGGGCGACTTCTTCCGCATCGAAGGCCCCGAATTCGCCTCAGACGAGACGTTCACCGTCTCGGACATGACCATCGAGCCGCACGAGTTCGACACAGGCACGATCCTCGGCTTCAACGGAACGACCGAGTGGGCGCTCGACTCCGTCGCGCTCGAGCAGGCGCTGTGGCTGCCTCGCGAGGATCAGCTGCGCGAGCGCCTCGGCGGCGCGTTCCGGGCACTGACCGCGCGTCCCGACGGCGCCTGGCGCGTCACGACGCACAGCGGTGGCGCAGACCACGACTTCGAGGCCGCCGACGCGGCATCCGCATATGCATTCGCTCTTCTGGCGCTGATCGATGTCACGGCGCTCCGGTAGCCGCTCGGCGCCCTTCCCGGTCGGTCCCTGGCTATGGACCGCCATGATGCTGCCCTTCGCGCCGTGGCAGTCGCGCAAGCTCAACGCGACGCCGGTGAGCACGGTCGACTACCTCCTCGACGTCGACTACGTCGGCGACGGCCACCCCGGTCACCGGCTCGACGTGCTGACGCCGCATCGCGAAGCCGGAGACACCGCGGCGCTCCCGGTGTACGTCTACTTCCACGGCGGCGGCTGGACGAGCGGCGACAAGTCGGCGCTCACCAAGTACTGCGCCGTGCAGGCGGCCACCGGCATCGTCGTCGTGAACGTCAACTATCGCCGCGCCGGACTGCGCGGCGGCGGCTTCGGCATGCGGCACATGCTGAACGACGCGAACGAGGCGCTGCGCTGGGTGGTCGCCCACATCGCCGAGCACGGCGGAGACCCGAGCACGATCGTGCTCGGGGGCGACTCCGCCGGGGCGCAGATCGCCGCCCTGCTCGGCGCGACCACGACCCGGCCCGAGCTGGCCTCGCACTTCCGCCTGCGCCCCGCCGTCACCCGCGAGGAGCTCGGCGGCCTGGTGCTGCACTGCGGCGCGGTCGACTTCTCCGTCGTCTTCGAGCCGGGGTTCATCATGAGCCACGACTTCGTGCGCATGCTGCTTCCCGGCTATCGCAGGCACCGCATGAAGCCGGCGTCGCTGCAGCGCGCATCGCGCTGGCTGAGTCCCATCGAATGGGTCGACGAAAGCTTCCCGCCGGTGCTCGTCACGACCAGCGAGCGTGACATCTTCTACCGCGCGAACGTCAACTTCGTGAAGGCGGCGGAGCGCGCGGGCATCCCCGTCGAGTTCGTCAGCTACGGCTGGGACGCGCGCAACACCGAGCACACGTGGCAGCAGGACGCCGGCCACCCCGAGTCGGTCGAGGTGTACGAGCGCCTCCAGCACTTCATCGGGCAGGTCAGCTCACGTGTACGATCGGCCGACGCTTAGGGTTCTTCTCGGCTTCGCGCAGCACCTCGCGCGTGACGGGCGCGATCTCGCCGGTGCCGTCGAGCAGGAAGCGCGCCATGTTCGAGATCGGGTTGCCCTCGTTCCACTGGAAGTAGATGCTCGGCACGATGCCGGTCAGCTCGCGGATCTCGAGCAGCACCGCGGCGATGGCGTTCGGCACCGAGATGCTCTCGAGCTGCAGCACGCGGTAGCCGTGCTTCTCGACGCCCCGCACGAGCAGCGGCTCGACGAAGTCGGAGGCGTCCTGCTGCACGCGCGGCTTCGGCAGCACCTCGATGAAGAGCAGCCGGGCGCCCTGCGGGATGTGGCTGAAGTAGCGCTCCGACTTGCTCTTGGCGCTGTACTCGTCCTTCGTGTCGGGGCCCGGCTCGTGCGCGACGATGCGGATCACACCGGACTCGTCCTCGGCGTCCTCCAGCAGCCACGCCTCGGCGACGGCGTCGAAGGTCACGTCTGAGGCTCGCAGCTCGAACGAGCGCTTGGCGCGCGAGACGAGCGAGATGACGAGGATCGCGAGGATGAACAGCGCGGCGATGCGCACGCCGTCCGGCCGTTCGATGACGTTCACGACCGTCGAGTACAGGAACGCCACGGTGACGAAGCCGAACGACCAGATCCGTGCGCGCTGCCGGTGGCGGAACGCCGAGATCGTCACCGCGAGGGCGGCCGAGCACATCAGCACGAGCACGCCCGTGGCGTACGCCCCGCCCTGCGCGTCGACGTTCGCGCGGAAGACCAGGGTGATCAGGAAGCCGATCAGGGCGAACACGACGACGAGCGGGCGCACCGCGCTCGCCCACTGCGGCGCCATGCCGTAGCGCGGCAGGTAGCGCGGCACCAGGTTGAGCAGGCCGGCCATCGCGGATGCCCCGGCGAACCACAGGATGAGGATGGTCGACAGGTCGTAGACGCTGCCGAACGCCGGCCCGAGGTACTCGTGCGCGAGATAGGCCAGGGCGCGGCCGTTCGCCGGGCCGCCCGCCTGGAAGGCCTTCTGGGGAATGAGCAGCGTCGTCGCGAGGCTCGACGTGATGAGGAACGCGCTCATGATCGCAGCGGCGGTGGCGAGCAGGCGCTTCGTGCCGCGGATGCGGCCCATCGGCAGCTTCCCGGTGTCGTGGGGGCCGCCCTTGATCTGCGGCATCACCGCCACCCCGGTCTCGAAGCCGGACATGCCGAGCGCCAGCTTGGGGAAGACGAGCAGTGAGATGCCGATGACCTGCGCCCAGTTGCCGTTCTGGCGGAACATCGCCGCCCACCAGTCGTCGACGACGACCGGGTGAGCGCCGATGTGCAGGAACGCGACGACGATGACCACGGCGTTGAGCGCGAGGTAGACGGCGACCAGCACGACGGCGATGCCGATCGCCTCGCGGAAGCCCCGCAGGAAGACGACGGCGAGCAGCGCGAGCAGGAAGAGCGTCACGCCGATCTGCCAGCCGGTGCCCGTGAACCAGTGCGGGGTGAGCGGGTTCTCGAGGGCGTGCGCCGAGGCGTCCGCCGCCGACAGCGTCATCGTGATCATGAAGTCGGTCGCGGCGAAGCCCAGCAGCACCAGCACGAGCAGCTTGCCCCACCAGTACGGCAGGGTGCGCTCGAGCATCGCGATCGACCCGGAACCGCGGAAGCTCTCGCGTGCGACCCGCCGGTAGACGGGCAGCGCACAGCACAGCGTCAGCACGATGAGCACGACCGTCGCGAACGGCGCGATCAGGCCGGCTGCGAGCGCCGCGATGGCCGGCTGGTAGCCGAGGGTCGAGAAGTAGTCGACGCCGGTGAGGCACATGACGCGCCACCACGATGCGGGTTTCTCTGACTCCCTCGCGTGCGGCCCGACCTGCGTGCCGCGGATGTCGGTCATGCCGGTCAGGAACCACTCCCGCACGGTCGGGCGGGGCGCGGTGTCGTTGGTCACAGGCGCGATAGTACGGGACAGGGGTGAGCGCCGCGCCAAGCGGTCAGGCCGTGCCCCGGCGCGTGCCGACCCAGGTCATGACGTGGTAGACGACGACCGCTGCGATGGCGCCGAACGCGATCCCGGTGATCTGCACGGCGCCGAGCGTGAGCGGGATGTTGGCGATGCCGATGACGAGCGCGATGGCCGCGGTGAACTGGTTGCGGGGGCGCGAGAAGTCGACCCTGTTGTCGATCCAGATCTTGATGCCGATGACACCGATGAGCCCGTAGAGGGCGACGGTGGCGCCGCCGAGCACACCGCTCGGGATCGAGAAGATGATCGCGCCGATCTTGGGGCACAGGCCGAGCAGGATCGCGATGACGCCGGCCACCCAGTACGCCGCCGTGGAGTACACGCGGGTCGCGGCCATCGTGCCGATGTTCTCGCCGTAGGTCGTCGTTCCCGAGCCGCCGAACATGCCGGCGATCACGGTCGAGAGGCCATCGGCGAACAGGGCGCGGCCGGTGAGCCTGCCCAGCTCGGGATGCCCCGACATGGCTGCCACGCCGCGGATATGCCCGACGTTCTCGGCGATCAGGGCGAGCACGATGGGCAGGAAGGCCGGAAGCAGCCCCCAGGTGGGCAGCGAGCCGTCGAACGGATTCGCCGGAAGGTGGAACCGGGGAAGGCCGAACCAGGCCGCCGTGCCGACGGCCGAGAAATCCACCTGCCCCTGAACGGCGGCCGCGATCCACCCGACGACGACGCCGAGGAAGATCGACAGCCGCCCGAGCAGCCCGCGGAACAGGACGGCGATGAGAATGATCGCCGCGAGCGTGATGCCGGCCGTCAGCGGCGCCTGCGTGAAGTTCGACCCCGCCGTCGGCGCCAGGTTGAAGCCGATCAGCGCGACGATGGCGCCCGCCACGACGGGGGGCATGAGCGCGTCGATCCAGGCCGTGCCCGTGGCCATGACGAGGAGCCCGACGATGGCGAGAAGCACGCCGACGGCCACGATGCCGAACAGGGCGGCGGGCAGGTGATCGAGGTGCTGGTACTTGGCGCCCATCGCCGCCGCGATCGGCGCGAGGAACGCGAACGACGAGCCGAGGTAGCTGGGCAGCCGGTTCTTGGTGATCAGCAGGAAGAGGAGCGTGCCGACGCCCGAGAACAGCAGGGTCGTGGCAGGCGGGAACCCGGTGAGCACGGGGACCAGGAACGTCGCGCCGAACATCGCGACGACGTGCTGTGCGCCGATGCCGATCGTGCGCGGCCAGCTGAGCCGCTCGCCGGGGCCGACGATGGCGTCAGGGGCGATCGTCCTGCCGTCGGCGTGCAGGGTCCAGGGCAGGCGGCGCGGCTGTGGCATGGAGCCATCTTGTCGGAGCGCGCGGGTAACGTCGAACCCATGGCGATGGAGCATTCGAGCCCGGCATCCGTAGGTATCGACCCGGCCGCGATCGTGCGGCTGGCCGACGCGATCGACACGAAGGGGCTCGGTGTGCACGGCCTCGTCGTCGCGCGGCACGGGCGCGTCGTGGCGCAGGGGTGGTGGCATCCGTACCGGCCAGACGAGCCGCACATGATGTTCTCGGTGAGCAAGGCGTTCACCTCGATGGCGGTGGGGCTCGCGATCGACGAGGGGCTGCTCGCCCTCGACGAGCCGACGCACGCGATCTTCCCCGAGTTCCGCGAGATCCCCGGCCAGACGGTGCGGCACCTGCTGACGATGACGAGCGGGCACCCCGACGACCTGTGGGGCGTGCTGCGCGCCCTGCCCGAGCGCGATGGGCTCGAGCTCTTCTTCGAGTCGCCCGTGACGCACGCGCCGGGCACGCACTTCGTCTACAGCACAGCGTGCACCTACGTGCTCGCAGCGGCGGTCGTGCGCCGCGCCGGCGTGAGCCTCACCGGGTACCTCGACGAGCGGCTGTTCGGCCCGCTCGGGTGGTCGACGCCCCACTGGGAGCGCGACGCGCGCGGCATCGAGCACGGCGGCACCGGCCTCAAGCTCACGACCCGGCAGCTCGCGCAGTTCGGGCAGCTGCTGCTGCAGCGCGGCAGCTGGGAGGGGCGGCAGCTCGTGCCCGCGCACTGGGTCGACGAGGCGAGCGCCAGCCAGACGAGGAACCCCTGGTTCGAGAGCCACGAGTCGCGCATCGGCTACGGCTACCAGCTGTGGCGCTCGAGCCACGGATTCCGCGCCGACGGCATGTGCGGCCAGTTCGCCGTCGTCGTGCCCGAGCTCGAGCTGGTCGTCGCCACGACCTCGGGCGCCGCCGACGCGAACCGCATTCTCGAGGCGATCTGGTCAGAACTGCTCCCGGGCGTCGCCGCCGGGTTCCGGCCGTCCGACGAGCCCGACGGCGACGTCCACGAGCTCGCCGGCAGGCGCGTTCCCGAGCCCCGTGTGGACGAGAGGGATGACGCGGCCGAGGCGTCCCTCGCGGGGCGGGTCTTCGAGCTTCCCGCGAACGAGTCGGGCGTCGAGCGCATCTCGCTCGCCTTCGACGACGACGCGATCACCTTCGAGCTCGTCGGAGCCGACGGCGCTCAGCGCATCGCAGCCGGTCGGCGCGAGTGGCTTCCGGGGCGCACCGCCTCGCCGCTCGAGTCGCTGCCCGAGGTGCCGTGCGCCGCGCGGGCGGGCTGGGTTAGGGGAGTGCTCGAACTGCATCTGCAGCTCACGGGCACGCCGTTCCGCTGGGTCTGGCGGCTCGAGCCGAACAGCCCCGAGGGGCCGCGTCTCACCGCGGCGTTCGCGCCCGATCTCGGTCTGCGCTCCCGCGAGGACCTGCTATTGACGCCTGGTCAACAAGGCTAGGCTGGCGCGCATGACGAGCACTCCTGCGGGGGAGGGGGCGGCACAGGAATCCGTCGCCGACACGATCGCGCGACTGCGCGCGAGCTACGAGGAAGGCCGCACCAAGCCGCTGCGCTGGCGGCTTGCGCAACTCGATGCGCTCGCCGCCCTGCTGCGCGAGAACGGGCCCGCGCTCGAGCAGGCGCTGTGGAGCGACCTGCACAAGGCGCCGGCCGAGGCGCAGTACTCCG
>NZ_JBLRDT010000129.1:0-7444 GCF_057512245.1 Gryllotalpicola sp. CP2-P1 | reverse complement strand
GCGCCCGCGGCTGCGTGCGGTCGAGCGTGCGCAGATACTCCCCGTACTCGGTGCCCTCTGCCCACGGCAGGTCGAGCAATTCGGTCTGTGCGCGGAACGCGGCGACCGCTGCCTCGTCGGCCGGCGGCATGGTGCGCAGAATGCCGACGCCCCCGTCGAGCATGATCCGCGCGGCGGCCATGCCCGTCAGCAACGAGAGCTGCGCGTTCCAGTCCTCGACAGGCAGCGGCACCCGCCGTTCGACGCCGTAGCCGGCCGGCGTCAGCACGATCTCCTGGTCGGGGGTGTTCAGTGAGGCGCCGCCGCGCGCCGCCTCCTGTGCGATGAGCGCCTTCCCGACCGCGGGCAGGGGCGCGAGCGCCGGGGGAGCGGTGCCGTCGTCGAGCGCCCGCTGCGCCTCCTCATACGACCACTGCCGCCGCGACTTCACGAGCGCCCGCGTCAGCGAGGTGCTGGTCACAGCGCCGTCACCCGCCAGCTCGAAGCGCCACACGAACGCGCGCCGCACCTGGCCGGGCAGCAGCGACCCGGCGCTCTCCGAGATCTCGGTCGGGTGCAGCGGAATCCGCCCGTCCGGGGCGTACAGCGTCTGCCCGCGACGCCGCGTCGCATCGTCGAGCGCACCGCCCGGCGTGACGAAGAACGGCACATCGGCGATGGCGTAGTGCACCTCGAATCCGGCATCGGTCACCGCGAGATGCATCGCCTGGTCGAGATCGGTCGACCCGGCGGGGTCGATGGTGAGGAAGTCGAGGCGGGTCAGGTCGGGCAGTTCGCCGAGTGGGGCGCGGGATGCCTGCTCTGCTTCCGCGAGCGCCGCGGGTGGGAACTCGACGGGCACCTTGAGCTCGGCGCGCAGCGCAGCCAGCGCGTCGGCCAGCTCGCTCTGCGCCGCCGATGCCGAGAGTCGAGAGCTGCGTCGCGCCATGCCCCCGAGGCTAGTCGGCACGCGGCCTGCTGATCACGGTTCGACCGCGAGCGGCTGAACGGCTGTGCGGAGCTGTCAAGGCGCGCAGAGCGATATGGAAAACTTGGATCGTGCCCACTCGCCTTTCCAACTACTTCCTGCGCACCCTGCGCGAAGACCCCTCCGACGCCGAGGTCGTGAGCCACAAGCTGCTCGTGCGGGCCGGCTACATCCGGCGCACGTCCGCCGGCGTCTTCTCGTGGCTGCCGCTCGGGCTCAGGGTGAAGGCGAAGATCGAGCGGATCATCCGCGAGGAGATGGAGGCGGCGGGCGCACACGAGGTGCACTTCCCGGCGCTCGTTCCCCGCGAGCCGTACGACGCCACTGGCCGGTGGGACGAGTACGGCGACCTGCTCTTCCGCCTGCAGGACCGCAAGGGCGGCGACTACCTGCTCGCGCCCACCCACGAGGAGATGTTCACCCTGCTCGTGAAGGACCTGTACTCGTCGTACAAGGACCTGCCGCTCACGATCTTCCAGATCCAGGACAAGTACCGCGACGAAGCACGCCCCCGCGCGGGCCTGCTGCGCGGCCGCGAGTTCACGATGAAGGACGCGTACTCCTTCGATTACACGGATGCCGGGCTCGACGCCTCCTACGAGAGGCAGCGTGCCGCCTACGAGCGCATCTTCCAGCGCCTCGGGCTGAGCTATGTGATCGTGCAGGCGGATGCCGGCGCGATGGGCGGCTCGCGCAGCGAGGAGTTCCTGCACCCGACCCCCGTCGGCGAGGACACCTTCGTGCAGTCGGGCGGCGGCTACGCGGCCAATGTCGAGGCGTTCACCACGGTCGCGCCGCCGACGCGCAGCTATGAGAAGTTGACGCCGCAGGAGATCGTCGACACGCCCAACACGCCGACGATCGACTCGCTCGTCGCGATCGCCAACGCGAACCACCCTCGGCCTGACGGCCGCCCCTGGACCGCCGCGGACACGCTCAAGAACGTGGTGCTCGCGCTCACGCACCTCGACGGCAGCCGCGAGCTCGTGGTGGTCGGCATCCCCGGCAACCGTGAGCTCGACGTCAAGCGTGCCGAGGTCGCCTTCGCACCCGCCGAGGTCGAGCCGGCCACCGAGGCCGACTTCGCGAAGAACCCCGGCCTCGTGAAGGGCTACATCGGGCCGTGGTCGCCCGAGGGCCCCGTGCTCGGCGAGAAGTCGAGCACCGGCATCCGCTATCTCGTCGACCCTCGAGTCGTGGACGGATCCGGCTGGCTCACCGGCGCGAACGTCGAGGGCAAGCATGTCCTGGGCCTTGTGGCGGGCCGCGACTTCGCGGCGGACGGCACGATCGAGGCGGCGGAGGTGCTTCCGGGTGATGAGGCACCCGACGGCTCGGGCCCCGTGACGCTCGAGCGCGGCATGGAGATCGGCCACGTCTTCCAGCTCGGCCGCAAGTACGCCGAGGTTCTCGGCCTTAAGGTGCTCGACGAGAACGGCAAGCTCGTCACGGTCACGATGGGCTCCTACGGCATCGGCGTCACCCGCATCCTCGCGATCATCGCCGAAGAGAACAACGACGAGAAGGGCCTCATCTGGCCGGCATCCGTCGCCCCCTTCGATGTGCACGTGGTCGCCACCGGCAAGGACGAGGCCGTCTACGGCATCGCCGAAGACGTCATCGCGCAGCTCGAGTCCGCGGGTCTCGACGTGCTCTACGACGACCGCCCGAAGGTCTCGCCAGGCGTGAAGTTCGGCGACGCCGAGCTGATCGGCGTGCCGCGTGTGCTCGTCGTCGGCCGGGGCGCCGCCGAGGGCCAGGTCGAGCTCTGGAACCGGGCCACGGGCGAGCGCGAGACGGTCGCGATCGCCGACGCGGTGGCGGCCCTGACCGCGGCATAACAGCCGACTCGCACGGGTTGCACGCACTGTGAAGAACATCGGATTCCTGAGCTTCGGCCACTGGACGCCTTCGCCTCATTCGCAGACCCGCTCGGCATCCGACGCCCTGCTGCAGTCGATCGACCTCGCGGTCGCCGCCGAGGAGCTCGGCGCCGACGGTGCCTACTTCCGCGTGCACCACTTCGCGCGGCAGCTGGCGTCGCCGTTCCCGCTGCTCGCGGCGATCGGAGCGCGCACGTCGACGATCGAGATCGGCACGGCGGTCATCGACATGCGCTACGAGAACCCGCTCTACATGGCTGAGGATGCCGGCGCGGCCGACCTCATCGCGGGTGGGCGCCTGCAGCTCGGCGTCTCGCGCGGTTCGCCCGAGCAGGTCGTCGACGGCTTCCGCTACTTCGGCTACGACCCGGGCGACGACCCGAGCGGTGCCGACATGGCCCGCAGCCGCGCCGAGGTGTTCCTCAAGGTGATCGAGGGCGAGGGCTTCGCCCAGCCGAGCCCGCGCCCCATGTTCCCGAACCCGCCGGGGCTGCTGCCGCTCGAGCCGTACTCCGCAGGGCTCCGTGAGCGGATCTGGTGGGGTGCCGGCTCGAACGCGACCGCGCAGTGGGCGGCCCAGCACGGCATGAACCTGCAGAGCTCGACGCTCAAGAACGACGAGGACGGACGGCCGTTCCACCAGCAGCAGGCAGAGCAGATCCGCCTGTACCGCGAGGCATGGAAAGAGGAGGGCTGGGAGCGCGAGCCGCGCGTGTCGGTCAGCCGCAGCATCTTCGCGCTGATGAACGACATGGACCGCGCCTACTTCGGCCAGGGGCGCGACGAGCACGACCAGATCGGCATGATCGACGAGTCGACCCGCGCGATCTTCGGCCGCAGCTACGCCGCAGAGCCCGACAAGCTCGTCGAGCAGCTCGCCGAGGACGAGGCGATCGCGGCGGCGGACACTCTGCTGCTCACCGTGCCGAACCAGCTCGGCGTCGAGTACAACGCGCACGTCATCGAGTCGATCCTGAGGCACGTCGCGCCGGCGCTCGGCTGGCGCTGACCGGCTAGACCGTGCGATCGCCGGAGTGGCGGCCGAGTCTCGCCCCATAGCGCTCGGTGAGCTGCACCATGAGGTCGGGGGTTTCGCGGTCGAGCCCGAAGACGTACTCGGGGAAGTCGAGCTCGCGCTGGCGCGCCTCGATCGCCTCGTGGTCGTCGGGCGAGGCGATGAGTGGGGGAGCGCCGACCGCCACCCAGCCGATCGGCACCGTGGTGCCCGGTGGCAGCGTGGTGCGCAGGTGGACGATCGCGTCGATGCGCACCTCGCTGCCGCGGCCGATCACGGCGCCGTTGAAGACACGGCAGCCCGTGGCGAGGAAGACCTCGGCCTCGATCGTCGCGCCTGCGACATACGCGTGCGGTCCGACGAGGCAGTGATCGCCGATCGCGACCGCGTTGCCCGAGACGCCGCGGATCACCGCGTTCTCCATCACGATGGTGCTCGCACCGACTCGCACGGGGCCGCCCTCCGCCGTGATCACCGCGCCGTGCAGCACCTGCACGCCCGCACCGATCTCGACGTCCCCGCTGATAACGGCGCTCGGCGCGATCACCGCCGAGGCGTGTACGCGCGGCGCCACCCCCTGATGTTCGTAGAGCATGCCTCACGCTAGCGCCGCCACCCGTGCCCGCGGGTGCGAAAAGTACGCTCGCAAGTCCGCGAACGTGCTTTCCGCACCGCCCGAGCACGCGAATCGTTGTCCACAGCACGGCGGGGCGGCGAGGTGTGCACAGTGCATAATCGGGCCGCGTGCGCAAGGGCCGTTGCCTCGCGGATGCTGGCCGACATGACCACCGGCACACCTCGAAAACCCATCGCCCCCGGCTTCCATGGTGCGGCGCTCTCCACGGCCGACGCCCGACGGGCCGGGCTCACCCGTGCCCAGCTGCGTCAAGCCGTCGTGGCCCACCCGTTCCACGGCGTGAACGTCGTCGAGGGTGGTGGCGTTGACGCGGTGCGGTCGCGCCTGACAGCGACGCAGCGCTCCTGCAGCGACTACAGCGCGCGGATGCTTCCCGGTCAGTTCTTCGCCGGGGGCACGGCCGCGCTCGTGTGGCGGGCGCCGTTGCCCCGCGGCTGGGATGAGAGGCCGTTGGTGGTCGGGGTCTTCTCCCCGCGAACGCCTCCCCGGACCCGCGGCGTGATCGGCATGCGCGTCGGCGAAGGGCGAGTCCGCGTGCGGACTGCCTTCGGCTTCGCCCTGGTCTCCCCACCCGATGCCTGGTGCCAGCTGGCTTCCGAGCTGAGCCGCGAAGATCTGGTCGCCGTCGGCGACTACCTCGTGTCCGGCGATGTCGCCGACGGCAGGCATCGCTCGCCTCTGGCAACAGTCGCGGAGCTGCGGGAGGCGGTCGAGCGGCACGCACACGCGCGCGGCGCGGGGAAGCTCCGCTGGGCGCTTCCCCGCGTGCGTACCGGGTTCGACTCGCGCCCGGAGTCTCTCCTGCGCCTGCTCCTCGTCGGCGCCGGGCTGCCCGAGCCGCTGGTGAACGATCCCACGCCGGTCGCCGGCGGCATCGTGCTCCGCCCCGACCTCAAGCTCTCTGAGTGGCGGGTCGTCTTCGAGTACGAGGGTGAGGACCACTGGCGCGATCGCAGGCAGTGGGCCCGCGATCAGCAGCGTCGCGAGTTGCTCGAGGAGGCCGGCTGGAAGGTCATCCGCGTCTTCTCCGCGGACCTCTTCGGCGACGCGCCTGCGTTCCTGGCGCGCGTCATGGCGGTGCTCGCGAGGCGGCGCTGAACCGCAGGGCGGCATGCGGCGGTGCGAAAAGCATGTTCAGCGGCGAACGAACGTGCGTTTTGCACCGCTGCTGCGCGCACAGATGCCTGGCCCGGGGCATCCGCCTCGTCTAGAGTGGTTGTTTAGCCTGCGCGAGAGCGCGGGCACTTGCGTGCGCTGAACTGAATACCGGAAAGTCAATACAGAGGAGGCCGGCACATGGACATCGACCTCAGCGTCCTGCGTTTGATGGAGCGCGAGAAGGAGATCCCCTTCGACGAGCTCGTCCACATCATCGAGCAGGCGATCCTGACCGCCTACCTGAAGCACACGGGGCAGGCCGAGCAGCACCACCACGCCCCCGCAGGAGCGCCCGGCGCGCAAGGTGCGGCGGGCCACACCGCGGCCCCGCACGCGGACGCCCCGGCCAAGCAGCCGGCGGCGCGGGTGCACCTCGACCGCAAGACCGGCCACGTCTCCGTCTACGTGCCCGAGTACGACGACGAGGGCAACGTCATCGGCGAGGCCGAAGACAGCCCGAGCGACTTCGGCCGCATCGCGGCCTTCGCGGCGAAGCAGGTCATCAACCAGCGGCTGCGCGACATCCAGGACGAGTCGGTGCTGGGGGAGTTCAAGGGCCGCGAGGGCGACATCGTCGCCGGCGTCATCCAGCAGGGCCCGAACCCGCGCATGGTGCACGTCGACCTCGGCACCATCGAGGCGATCCTGCCGCCTGAGGAGCAGGTGCCCGGCGAGGAATACGCCCACGGCTCCCGCATCCGCGTCTACGTGACGTCCGTCGCCAAGGGCCTCAAGGGCCCCCAGATCACCGTGAGCCGCACGCACCCGGCGCTCGTGCGCAAGCTCTTCGCGCTCGAAGTGCCCGAGATTGCGGGCGGCCTCGTCGAAATCGTCTCGCTCGCGCGTGAGGCGGGCCACCGCACCAAGATCGCGGTGCGAGCAGTCGAGCCCGGCATCAACGCCAAGGGCGCCTGCATCGGCGAGATGGGCTCCCGCGTGCGCGCCGTCACCGCAGAGCTCAACAACGAGAAGATCGACATCGTCGACTACTCGCCTGACCTCGCGGCCTTCGTGGCGTCTGCTCTCAGCCCGGCGAAGGTGACGAAGGCGTACGTCGTCGACGAGAACCTCAAGGCGGTCCGCGCCCTCGTGCCCGACTACCAGCTCTCGCTCGCCATCGGCAAGGAGGGCCAGAACGCGCGTCTGGCCGCCAAGCTCACGGGCGCGAAGATCGACATCCAGCCGGATTCCGCTCAGTAGGGCAGGCCGAGGAATACCCTCCTCGGCAAATCCCGTTAAGAGAGGGGTCTAGAATGGAACCCGTCAGAACGTGCATCGGGTGCCGTTCTCGCGCTCCGAGATCCTCTCTTCTGAGGGTCGTCGCCCAAGATTCCGTCGTCGTGGTGGATGAGTCCGCCGTGATGCCGGGCCGGGGGGCGTGGATTCACCCGAGTGCGGAATGCATGAAGAAGGCGCTCCAGCGCAAGGCTTTCGGGCGTGCGCTTCGAGTGCAGGGCGTCCTTGACACCGTCGAGATCACCCACCAGCTAGAGAACAGGCTGAACGGCTAATGGACAACTAATGAGCGGCTCGAAATGAGACCCGTCCACAACTAGCGCCTGCCCTGAACCGAGGGGCGGGCCTCGGAACAGGAGAAATGTGGCTGCCAAACCACGCGTGAGTGAGATCGCCAAGGACCTCGGAATCGAGAGCAAGGCTGCGGTCGAAATCCTCAACGGCGAGCTGAAGGAGTTCGTCAAGACTCCCTCGTCAACCATCGAACCGCCTGCAGTGCGCAAGCTGCGGGCCTACGTCAGCGACCACCCCGAGCTGGTCACGTCGGC
>NZ_JBLRDT010000128.1:0-7501 GCF_057512245.1 Gryllotalpicola sp. CP2-P1 | reverse complement strand
ACGACCGGCGCAGCTGGGCGATGATGCGGCGGATGCCTGCCCCTCGGCGCCTGGCCAACGAGACGGTGCGGCGGTTCCACTGGTCGACGTACAGGGTCTTCGCCGCTGCCTGGGCATCGGGCGTGACGACGTTGCCGTGCTGATCGCGAGCGGCGGTGTCGCTGAGCCGGGTGCCGTCGTCGAACTCGACGTCGAGCGCGAACGCGGTCGCGTCCCACCGGGTCTCGAGTGTGCCGCCCGCCGCGGGGAACCAGTCGTAGCGCAGCTCGTCTTCCGACGAGACGGTGCGGCCCGCGGCATCCGCCGGCACCTCGAACTCGACCACGCCGTCGCCGGCGGGCGCGTGAACGCGGAAGGCCGACGGCGAGACCGAGCCGATGCCCGGGCGCGCGTTGTAGGTGGTCTCTGGCCCGCCGTCGCGTCTGAGCACATGCACGAGCCTCGACGGTAGGTAACTAAACAGGTTTTGTCACATCGCCGCGCGCGGGGCGCGCCGTCCGTCGTGCGCTACCCGCGCCGCCGGCACCCGGTTGCGCTGCTCGGATCCTCTCGGCGCGCCTTGGATCCGAGCAGCGCGAAGCGGATCCGAGCAGCGCAACCGCGCTCGGCGCGGCGTCAGACGCGCGCGTTGCGGTTGATCGCCGGAACGCCCGTGAGCACAGAATGCTCGGGGAAGTCGTGCGTGACCACCGCGTTCGCGCCGACCTGGCTGTGCGAGCCGACGGAGATGTCGCCGATGAGCTTCGCACCGGCGCCCAGCACGACGTCGTCGCCGATCGTCGGGTGGCGCTTGCTGCTGCTGCCTCGGCGATTCCCGCCCAGGGTGACGCCGTGGTAGATCAGCACGTCGTCGCCGACGACGGCCGTCTCGCCGATGACGACGCCCATGCCGTGGTCGATCACGAGCCGGCGGCCGATCGTCGCACCCGGGTGGATCTCGACCCCGGTCAGCGACCGCGCGAGCTGCGAGAGCAGTCGCGCGGCCACGCTGAGCCCGGGGGAGCGCCACCACCGGTGTGCGATGCGGTACGCCCAGACGGCATGCATGCCGGAATACGCGAGGACGATCTCGACCGCCGATCGGGCGGCCGGGTCGCGGCGCTTCACCGCGGCGATGTCCTCGCGCAGTGCGCGCAGGGGGTGCGCGGGCACTTAGGCGTCGGCCTCGGCGAGGTGCTTGTACAGCGCGGTCGAGAAGTAGCGCTCGCCGGTGTCGGGCACCACGGCGACGATCGTCTTGCCGGCGTTCTCGGGGCGCTTCGCGAGCTGCACGGCGGCGAACACCGCGGCACCCGAGGAGATGCCGGCGAACACGCCCTCTTCCGCGGCGAGCCGGCGCGCGGTCGCGATGGCGTCGTCGCTCGGAACGGGGAAGACCTCGTCGTAGACGTCGGTGTCGAGCACCTCTGGCACGAAGCCCGCGCCGATGCCCTGGATCTTGTGCGGCCCGTGGGCGCCGCCGCGCAGCACCTCGGTCTCGGCCGGCTCGACCGCGACGATGCGGATGTCGGGGTTCTGCTCTTTAAGGAAGCGCCCCGCGCCGGTGATCGTGCCGCCCGTGCCGATGCCGGCGACGAAGATGTCGACGTTGCCGCCGGTCGCGTCCCAGATCTCGGGGCCGGTCGTGTTGTAGTGGATCGTGGGGTTCGCCTGGTTCTCGAACTGGCGCGCCCAGATCGCCCCTTCGGTCGACGCGACGATCTCCTGCACCTTGGCGATCGACGCCTTGATGCCCTCGGCGCCCGGGGTCAGCACGACCTCGGCGCCGAACGCGCGCAGGATCAGGCGGCGCTCGACGCTCATCGTGTCGGGCATGACGAGGATCGTCTTGTAGCCGCGGGCGGCGCCGACCATCGCGAGCCCGATGCCGGTGTTGCCGCTCGTCGCCTCGACGATCGTGCCGCCCTCGGTGAGGGCGCCGTCGGCCTCGGCGGCGTCGACGATCGCGACGGCGATGCGGTCCTTGACGCTGGAGGCGGGGTTGAAGAACTCGAGCTTCGCGAGCACGGTGGCGGCTGCGTCGTCGGTGACGCGGTTCAGCGTGACGAGGGGCGTTCCGCCCACCGCCTTGGTGATGTCAGAAAGAATCTCGGCCATAGCGGAAGCCTATTGTTGCGAGGGTTATGAACACGACGCGCGTTACGATCCGCGGCCTGCTCGATGAGGTCACCCAGCAGCTTTCCGCCGCAGGCGTGCCCACGCCGGGCATCGACGCGGCCCTGCTGATCGGATTTGTGACGGACGCGTCGCGCGGGCGGGTGCAGGCGATGGCGCTGGCGGATGCCCCGGCCGAGGAACCCGTCGCGAGTCGGGTGCGCGAACTCGCCGCCCGACGCGCCGCGCGCGAGCCCCTGCAGCACATCACGGGCTCGGCCGCCTTCCGGTCGCTCGAGCTCGCGGTCGGCCCCGGCGTCTTCGTGCCGCGCCCCGAGACCGAGCACGTCGCGCAGTTCGCCATCGACGCGCTGCGGCAGGCGGCCTCGCCCGACCCGATCGCCGTCGACCTCGGCACCGGCAGCGGGGCGATCGCCCTGTCGCTCGCCGTCGAGGTGCCGCACGCGCGGGTGCTCGGCGTCGAGAAATCGCCGGAGGCGCTGCCGTGGACCCGGCGCAACTTCGCGGCATCCGGTGCCGCCAACGCGACGCTCGTCGACGGCGACCTGGCAGACCCGGCGCTGCTCGCCGAGCTCGACGGCCGCGTCGACGTCGTGATCTCGAACCCGCCGTACGTGCCGACGGACGCGATTCCGCGTGACCCCGAGGTGCGACTCTTCGACCCGGCCATGGCGCTCTACGGCGGCCCCGACGGTCTCGATCTCGTGCGGGCCCTGTCGCGCACGGCGCTGCGGCTCGCGCACCCCGGCGCCCTGCTCGTGATCGAGCACGGCGAGCTGCAGGGCGAGGCGATCAGGAGCTTGCTCGAGGCCGACGGCTGGCGCGCGGCATCCACGCACCCCGACCTCACCGGCCGAGATCGCGCGACGACGGCCCTGCGGCCCTGACCCCCCCAACGAGTTCTGCCGGACGCGGGGACGCAGAGCCGGTCGCCAGCCGGCCGCAGATAGACTTCGGCTGTCATGCCCTCGATCTACGACTGCTCCGACCCCGACGAGCTGCTCACCGGCACGCGCCTCGCCCGCCAGGCGCTCGGCCGCGGTGAGCTCGCCGTGATCCCCACCGACACGGTCTACGGGGTCGCAGCCGACGCCTTCAACGCGGCCGCGGTGCAGCGGCTGCTCGATGCCAAGGGCCGCGGGCGCCAGTCGCCGCCGCCGGTGCTGATCCCCGACCTCAAGACCCTCGACGCGCTCGCCGCGTCGGTGCCTGACGAGGCGCGACAGCTCGCCGAGGCATTCTGGCCCGGCGGTCTCACGATCGTCTTCAACGCGCAGCCCTCGCTCATCTGGGATCTCGGCGAGACGCACGGCACGGTCGCCCTGCGCATGCCCGACCACAAGCTCACCCTCGAGCTGCTCGGCGAGACGGGCCCGCTCGCGGTGTCGAGCGCGAACAAGACCGGCCTGCCGGCCGCCAAGACCGCCGCCGCCGCGGAAGAGATGCTCGGCGACGCGATCGCGGTGTACCTCGACGCGGGCCTCGCGGGTGCCGCCTACGACGGCGTCACCGAGACCGGGGCGAGCGAGTCGTCGACCATCGTCGACGTCACCGGTCTCGCCGACGGGCGCGGCGTGCGCATCCTGCGCCAGGGCGTCGTCTCGGCCGACCAGCTGCGCTCAGTGATCGGCGACAAGCTCGAGACGCCCGAGCAGCTCGCCGCGTCCGCCGACGACGCAGAGGCCGCGGCGGGCTCCGACCCGGAGGCCTGACGCCTCATGACCCTCCTCGCGCTGCTCGGTCTGTTCACCGCGCTCGTGACCTTCGGGCTGTCGTGGGCGGTCTACCGCTTCGCGCTGCGCTTCAAGCTGCACCCGGCGATCCGCGAGCGCGACGTGCACACGCGCCCGACGCCGCGGCTCGGCGGGGTGGCGATGTTCCTCGGCGTGCTGATCGCCTTCGGCGCGGCCTGGCTGTTCGCGGGGCGGTTCCCCCTGCTGCAGATCGTCTTCAACGACCCGAAGCCCGTGCTCGGCATCCTCGGCGGCAGCCTGCTGATCGTCGTGATCGGCGTCGTCGATGACCTCGTCGACCTCGACTGGATGACGAAGCTCGCGGGCCAGATGGTGGCCGCCGGCCTCGTGGCGTGGTCGGGGGTGCAGATCCTGTCCCTGCCGATCGGCGGCCTCACCGTCTGGTCGCCGCTGACGAGCGTCATCATCACCGTCATCGTGATCGTGCTCACGATGAACGCCATCAACTTCATCGACGGGCTCGACGGGCTCGTCGTCGGCGTCGCGCTCATCGCCAACTGCGTGTTCCTCGTGTACACGTACTCCATCACGGTGCGCACGAGCCCGATGAACTACTTCTCGCTGGCCTCCGTCATCACCGCCATCCTGATCGGCGCCTGCGTCGGGTTCCTGCCGCTCAACTGGCACCCCGCGCGCATGTTCATGGGCGATGCGGGCGCGCTGCTGATCGGCCTGCTGATGTCTGCGAGCGCCGTCGCCGTGACGGGCCAGTTCGACCCGTCGACGCTGCAGCACGTCGTCGGCCGCGCGCACCTGCTGTCGGCGTTCCTGCCGATCGTGCTGCCGCTCGCGGTGCTCATCGTGCCGTTCCTCGACTTCGGCCTCGCGGTCGTGCGGCGCGTGAACGCGGGGCGCTCGCCGATGGCGGCCGACCGCAAGCACCTGCACCACCGCCTGCTCGACATGGGGCACTCGCACTTCCACGCCGTGCTGATCTTCTATGCGTGGACGGCGGTCATCTCGATCGGCATGCTGCTGTTCTCGTTCTCGCCCGTCGTGCCCGTGTGGGTGGCGATCGCCTTCGTCATCGTCGGCCTGGTCGTGTGCACGGTGGTCACGCTGGCGCCGCTCGGCCGCCGCCGCACCGTCATGGCGGCCGAGGCGCACGGCATCGACCCAGAGGCGAGCCTGACGGATGCCCCGCCCAGCAGCCCCGTGCTGATGCCGGCTCCCCGCCCCGACGACCCCGACCGCGCCCGCAAGGAGGCCTCATGACCACACCGCGCCCTCAGCTCGCGGTCAACCGCGTGATGCGCACCGCCCTCAAGTGGGATGCGATCATCGTCGCCGGCATTGCGGTGATCGCCGTCGTGATCGGCGCGCTCGTCGCCGGGGGAGTGGGCGTCGGCAGCGCGCTGATCGGCGCGGCGATGGGCCTCGTCTTCCTCGGCATCACGGCGGCCAGCATCCTGTACGCCAATCGCTACGCGGGCGGCGAGCTGTTCGCCGGCATCTTCTTCGCGATCGTGCTCGGCGGCTGGATCCTCAAGTTCATCGTCTTCCTCGTGATCGCCGTCCTGCTGCGCCACCAGCCGTGGGTGAACCCGTACGTCCTCTTCCTCTCGATCATCGCGGGCGTGATCGGGTCGCTGGTCGTCGACGTCGTCGTCGTGATGCGCAGCCGGATTCCTCTCGCGGTCGAGCCCGGCCCGCGAGACGCGTCCGGATCGGGCGAGAAAGAATAGGGGCACGCGAGGGAAAGTGCGAGACATCCGCGCCGTTTGACAGCCGATTGATTCGAAGGCGTGCCGAATGTCTTGTAGAGTGAATCCGATCCTCTTGCCTGCTCCGCGGCGCACACCGCGCAGGGCTCGGCTGTATAACTCCATCGTCGCCTTTCATCGGGCGCTCGGTGCCTGAATCAGGAGATAGCGCTGTTCAGTAACGCTGTGAACCTGTTGGTTTCCGCCTCGACCAACGACGGTCAGTTCCACGGCCCTTCCATCGACGAGTTCTTCCCCGGTCCGGTGCTCTTCGCTGGCACGGTGTTCGAGATGAACCGCGTGATGCTGATCCGCGTCGTCGCCACGATCGTGCTCATCGTCCTCTTCTGGGTCGGCACGCGATCGATGAAGCTCGTGCCCACGCGCTTCCAGTCGGTCGTCGAGATGGGGCTCGACTTCATCCGCGTCGGCGTCGTCGAAGACCTGCTCGGCAAGAAGGACGGCCGGCGGTTCTTCCCGCTGATCGCCGCGATCTTCTTCTTCGTGCTGTTCATGAACATCACGGGCGTCATCCCGTTCATGAACATCGCAGGCTCCTCCGTGATCGGCGTGCCGCTGCTGCTCGCCGCGGTCTCCTACGTGGCGTTCATCTACGCCGGTGTCCGCAAGGGAACGGGCCACTTCTTCAAGAACTCGCTCTTCCCCGCCGGCGTGCCGTGGCCGCTGTACATCATCGTGACCCCGATCGAGTTCATCTCGACCTTCATCGTGCGCCCCGTCACGCTGACGCTGCGACTGCTGATGAACATGATCGTCGGCCACCTGCTGCTCGTGCTGTTCTTCACCGCGACGACCTTCTTCTTCATCGAGGGTCCGGTCGCGTTCAAGGCCTTCGGCCTCGGCACCCTCGCCTTCGGCTTCGCGTTCCAGCTCTTCGAGGTGCTGGTCGCGCTGCTGCAGGCATACGTCTTCGCAATCCTCACCACTGTCTACATCCAGTTGGCAGTGGCGGACGAGCACTAACCGGGCCGGCATCCGCCGTCCTGATCACGGAAGGAAAACACACACAGTGGACATCGCTGCTATCTCCGGCAACATCGCCACCGTCGGTTACGGCCTCGCGGCCATCGGCCCGGCCATCGGCGTGGGCATCGTCGTCGGCAAGACGATCGAGGGTGTCGCCCGCCAGCCCGAGCTCGCCTCGCGCCTGCAGGTGCTGATGTGGATCGGTATCGCGTTCACCGAGGCGCTCGCGTTCATCGGTATCGCGACGTACTTCATCTTCACCAACTAGTCCTGCCCGCACCGAGCAATAAGGAGGCGTGATGGTTCACGCAGTCGTAGCTGCGGCAGAGGCAAGCACGAACCCGCTCATCCCCGAGTGGTCCGACCTCATCTGGGCGGCGCTGTGCTTCGTCGTCGTGGTCGTGTTCTTCGTGTGGAAGTTCATCCCGAGCTTCACGAAGCTGCTCGACGACCGCGCCGCGGCCATCGAGGGCAACATCGCCAAGGCCGATGAGGCTCAGAACAAGGCCGAGGCGCTGCTCGAGCAGTACACGGCGCAGCTGGCGGATGCCCGCAGCGAGGCGGCCTCCATCAAGGAGCAGGCCCGCGAAGAGGGCAAGCGGATCGTCGCCGAGCAGAAGGAGCAGGCGGCCATCGAAGCCGCCCGCGTCACCCAGGCCGCCCAGGCGCAGATCGAGGCCGAGCGCAAGCAGGCCGCGACCCAGCTGCGCAGCGAGGTCGGCACGCTCGCGATCGACCTGGCTTCCGGCGTCATCGGCGAAACGCTGAAGGACGACGCGAAGGCGGCGGGCATCGTCGACCGCTTCCTGGCCGAGCTCGAGGCGAGCGAGGGCAAGGCGGGGGCGCAGGCCTGATGGGCAGTGCCACCCGCGACGCGCTGACCGCTGTGCGTGAGACTCTCGTGCAGCAGGGCGGCGCGGCCGACCTCGGCGTCGCAGAAGA
>NZ_JBLRDT010000127.1:0-7508 GCF_057512245.1 Gryllotalpicola sp. CP2-P1 | reverse complement strand
CCGAGCCTCCACCGACGACGATCACGTCGACGGCGGGCTCGGCCGAGGCATCCGTCACGCGGTCAGCCGCTCCGACAGGATGTCGAGAGCCGACCTCAGAACCTCGAGCAGCTCGCTTCCCGGGTCGTGCAGCCATTGCTCGTAGGCACCGAGGGATGCGGCGAGATAGACCCAGCCGATCATGCGTGGCCGCAGGCTGCCGACGGGCTCCCCCAGTCGGCGCGCGGCGAACTCGGCGATCACCTCGCGCCACGACTCGTAGCGCAGCGTCGAATGGGCGACGAGCGACGGGACGGTCATCAGCAGCTGCATTCGCTCGCGGTGGTACTGGAGCTCGGATGCCGGATAGGTGTTGAAGTCGAGCACAGCCCGGGTCAGCGTCGCATAGAGCGGCTCGGAATCCGGCACGGCGGCGAGGTCGGCGCGCATCCGCTCGACGAGCTCGTCGAAGTCGCCCCACGGCAGATCGTTCTTCGAGGCGAAATAGCGGAAGAACGTGCGCCGGCCGATGCCCGCGGCGGCCGCGATCTCGTCGACGGTGGTCTCGTCGAAGCCGTTCTCGATGAACAGCTGCAGCCCGATGTGGCTGAGCTGCGCGACGGTGGTCGCGCGCCGCGTCGCGTGCGCGCCCGTCTGCCCTGTCATGGTGACCATCTTGCTCCACAGCTCTTGCGGTGGCACCGAGTGCCACGTAACGTGTGCTCCATCGCGGAGGAATCCCCACGATCAACGAAGATCGAACTCAGGAGCAGCATCGATATGACTGAGAAGCCCGTAGCCGCCGATAACACCGACGACGCCATCATCGAATCCGACGTTCTCGTCGAAGAGGTCTCGATCGACGGCATGTGCGGTGTCTACTGAATCGCGCCCGCCCCTCGACCTGAGCCGCGCCTGGCGCCTGCACCCGCAGGTCTCCGTGCGCCCCGAGCCGTTCGGCGCACTGCTGTACCACTTCGGCACGCGGAAGCTGTCGTTCCTCAAGGACCCGCGCCTGCTCGCGGTCGTGCGCAGCCTCGACGAGCAGCCGTCCGCACGCGCCGCCTGCCATGACGCGGGCGTCACAGACGCCGAGCTCCCGACGTTCCGTCGCGCGCTCGAGACGCTGCGCGTGGCGCAGATGCTGGTCGAGCAGGACAGCAGCGAGCAGGACAGCAGCGAGGTGGCGGCATGACGATGACGGATGTCAGGGCCGAGGCTCCGGCGAAGCCGCAGCGCCTCGTCGACCTGTTCGAGTACGGCCTCGACTCGCCGATCTGCCTCACGTGGGAGCTCACCTACGCATGCAACCTCTCGTGCGTGCACTGCCTGTCGAGCTCGGGGCGGCGCGACCCGCGCGAGCTCACGACCGAGGAGTGCTTCGCGGTCATCGACGAGCTCGAGCGCATGCAGGTCTTCTACGTCAACATCGGCGGCGGCGAGCCGACGGTGCGCAGCGACTTCTGGGACATCGTGGACTACGCGACGAGCCACCACGTCGGGGTGAAGTTCTCGACGAACGGCGTGAAGCTCACCCCAGAGCGGGCGCGGCAGCTGGCCGCGAACGACTACCTCGACATCCAGATCTCGCTCGACGGCGCGACGGCCGAGGTCAACGACTATGTGCGCGGGCCCGGCTCGTACGAGACGGCGATCACCGCCATGGCGAACCTGCAGGCCGCGGGCATGAAGAACTTCAAGCTCTCGGTCGTGTGCACCCGCTACAACATCCCGCAGCTCGACGAGTTCAAGGCGATCGCCGACCGCTACGGCGCGCAGCTGCGCCTCACCCGGCTGCGGCCCTCCGGCCGGGGTGCCGACACCTGGGACGAGCTGCACCCGCGGCCCGAGCAGCAGAAGCAGCTCTACGACTGGCTCGTCGCCCACGGCGACGGCGTGCTCACGGGCGACTCGTTCTTCCACCTCTCGGCCTACGGCGAGGCGCTTCCCGGGCTCAACCTGTGCGGCGCGGGCCGGGTCGTGTGCCTGATCGACCCGATCGGCGACGTGTACGCCTGCCCGTTCGCGATCCATGACGAGTTCCTCGCCGGCAACGTCCGCATGCCGGGCGGCTTCCAGAAGGTGTGGCGCGAGTCCGAGCTGTTCCTGCGTCTGCGCCAGCCGCAGTCGGGCGGCGCGTGCACGTCGTGCCAGTTCTTCGACACGTGCAAAGGCGGATGCATGGCCGCGAAGTTCTTCACCGGGCTGCCGCTCGACGGGCCAGACCCCGAGTGCGTGCAGGGCTACGGCGAGGAGCTGCTGAAGAACGCCAAGGCGAAGGAGGGGCTCGCCCCGAAGCCGTCGGCCGACCACTCGCACCGCACCACGCCGCCCCGGCCCCGCGAGGGCCTCGGGCCGGTGCGCCTCACCCTGAAGCGCCGCGAGGACCTGGGGCGCCCGCCCGTCAACGCCTGCGAGGCCGACCCGCTGGCCGGGCTCGCGCCGCAGACCCCGCAGTAGGACCCGCTCCGCCCCACAGACCCGCGCGACGCATCCGATCACCCTGACAACGCCGTCGGGGTGGCTCGTCGCGCTCGAAAACAGAAGAAAGCAGGTAGAACACCATGGGAGTTCTCGAGGGCAAAGTCGCCTTCGTCACCGGCGCCGCTCGCGGCCAGGGCCGCAGCCACGCCGTCCGCCTCGCGCAGGAGGGGGCGGACATCATCGCCATCGACATCGCGGCACAGATCGACACCGTGCCGTACCCGATGTCGACGCCCGACGACCTGGCCGAGACGGCGCGGCAGGTCGAGGCGCTCGACCGCCGCATCTTCACGAGGCAGGCGGACGTCCGCGACAAGGACGCCCTGCAGGCGGCGTTCGACGCCGGCGTCGCCGAACTCGGCCCCGTCGACATCGTCGCCGCCAATGCCGGCATCGCGCCGATGTCGCTCACGCCGCAGTACCAGGAGTGGACCGACGTCATCGCCGTGAACCTGACCGGCGTGTACCACACGGTCGAGGTCGCCGCCCCGTCGATGATCGAGCGCGGCACGGGCGGCGCGATCGTGCTGACCAGCTCGACGGCGGGGCTCACCGGCATCGGCGGGAACACGCCGGGCGGCATCGGCTACACCGCGGCGAAGCACGGCGTGGTCGGCCTGATGCGGGCCTACGCCAACTACCTCGCGCCCTATTCGATCCGTGTGAACACCGTGCACCCGACGGGCGTCAACACCCCGATGGTCGTCAACGAGGTCATGCAGCAGTTCCTGCAGGCCGACCCGGCGATGGGCCAGGCGATGGCCAACGCGCTGCCGGTCGAGCTCGTCGAGCCCGTCGACATCTCGAACGCGATCGTGTGGCTCGTCTCGGACGCCGCGCGCTATGTCACCGGCGTCACACTTCCCGTCGACGCCGGCTTCGTCAACAAGAGGTAAGGGGGTCGCTCATGGCAGGAAGGGTCGAGGGCAAGGTCGCGTTCATCACCGGAGCCGCTCGCGGTCAGGGGCGCAGCCACGCGCTGCGGCTCGCGCAGGAGGGCGCCGACATCATCGCGGTCGATCTGCTCGAGGACATCCCGGGGGCGCCGTATCACGGCGCGACGGAGGCGGACCTCGCCGAGACCGTCCGTCAGGTCGAGGCGCTCGACCGCCGCATCGTGGCGAGCAAAGCGGATGTCCGCGACTTCGGCGGGCTCAAGAAAGCGGTCGACGACGGCGTCGCCCAGCTCGGCCGGCTCGACATCATCTCGGCCAACGCGGGCATCTCCACGCAGATGGCGCCGACCGACGAGCTCGACGAGGACATGTGGCAGAACATGATCGACACCAACCTCACCGGCGTGTGGCACACCGTGAAGGCCGGGCTGCCGCACATCAAAGCGGGCGGCCGGGGCGGCTCGATCATCCTGACGAGCTCTGAGGCGGGCATCCGCGGCTACGGCAACATCGCCCACTACGTGTCTGCCAAGCACGGGGTGGTCGGGCTGATGCGGACCCTCGCCATCGAGCTGGCGCCGCTGTCGATCCGCGTGAACAGCATCCACCCGACGCAGGTGGACACGGACATGATCCAGAACTCGGCGACCTACGACCTGTTCACCGGCAAACAGGGGTCGACCAAAGAGGAGTTCGCCGCGGCGTCGCAGGCCGTGATCGCGCTGCCGATCCCGTGGGTCGAGCCGGTCGACATCTCGAATGCGGTGCTGTGGCTCGCCTCCGACGAGGCACGGTTCGTCACCGGGGTGCCGCTGCCCGTCGACGGCGGCAACTACCTGATCTGAAGACAAAGAAAGAAGGAACCAGCATGCCTGGAAGAGTCGAAGGCAAAGTCGCCTTCGTCACCGGAGCGGCTCGCGGCCAGGGCCGCAGCCACGCCCTTCGCCTCGCGCAGGAGGGCGCCGACATCATCGCCGTCGACCTCACCGGCCAGATCGACACGGTGCCCTACGCCATGTCGACACCGGCCGACCTCGACGAGACGGTGCGGCAGGTCGAGGCGCTCGACCGCCGGATCGTCGCCACGCAGGCCGATGTGCGCGACTTCGACGCGCTCAAGGGTGCGCTCGACGCCGGCGTCGCCCAACTCGGCAAGCTCGACATCGTGTCGGCCAATGCCGGCATCTTCAGTTTCGGGACGCTCGACGAGCTCACCGAGGAGCAGTGGAGCGACATGCTCGCCGTGAACCTGACGGGTGTGTGGCACACGGTGAAGGCCGCGATCCCCCACCTCAAGGCGAACGGCGGCGGCTCGATGATCCTCACCAGCTCGACCGCGGGGCTCCTCGCCATCCCGAACATCGGGCACTACGTCGCGGCGAAGCACGGCGTCGTCGGCGTGATGAAGACGGCAGCCCTCGAGCTCGCGCCGTTCAACATCCGCGTCAACTCGGTGCACCCCACGAGCGTCAACACCGACATGATCCAGAACTCGGCGACGTACGAGCTGTTCGCTCCGGACCTGACACCCGAGCAGCGCACCAAGGAGGCGCTCGCACCGCGGTTCCAGACGCTGAACGTGCTGCCGATCCCGTGGGTGGAGCCGGTCGACATCTCGAACGCCGTGCTGTGGCTGGCGTCCGACGAGTCCCGCTATGTGACGGGACTCGAAGTCCGCGTCGACGCCGGCCAACTGCTCAAGTAGAAGGGCGGCGGACATGACAGGACGGGTAGAGGGCAAGGTCGCCTTCGTCACCGGCGCCGCCCGTGGGCAGGGGCGCAGCCACGCGCTGCGCCTCGCCCAGGAGGGCGCCGACATCATCGCGGTCGACATCTGCGAGGGCATCCCGAGCATCGAGAGGTACTACGCGGGGTCGACGCAAGCCGACCTCGACGAGACCGTGCGGCAGATCGAGGCGCTCGACCGGCGGGTCGTCGCGCGCAAGGCCGACGTGCGCGACTTCGACGAGCTGAAGGCGGCGCTCGACGAGGGCGTGGCCGAGCTCGGTCACGTGGACGTCGTCGCAGCCAACGCCGGCGTCTTCGCCTTCGGCGACAAGACGCACGAGGTGAGCGAGTCCGACTGGCAGGACGTCATCGACATCAACCAGACGGGCGTGTGGCACACCGCCAAGGCGGTCATCCCCCACCTCATCGAGCAGGGCACGGGCGGCTCGATGATCTTGACGAGCTCGACGGCGGGCCTCAAGGGCACGCCCAACGTCGCCGCCTACACGGCGAGCAAGCACGCGGTCGTGGGCATCATGCGCACGCTGGCGCTCGAGCTCGCGCCCTATCGGATCCGCGTCAACACGGTGCACCCGACGGGAGTCGCGACGGACATGATCCTCAACGAGGCGGCGTTCAAGCTCTTCCTGCCAGACGTCGAGCACCCGACGAAGGAACAGGCGGCCGCGGTGTTCGAGTCCACCAACGCGCTGCCCATCCCCTGGGTCGAGCCGGTCGACATCTCGAACGCCGTGCTGTTCCTCGCCTCCGACGAGGCGCGCTACGTCACGGGCACCGAGCTCAAGGTCGACGCGGGCTACACGATCAAGTGACCCGACTCAGGCATCCACGAAAGGAATCAGCAATGGCAGGACGGGTCGAAGGCAAGGTCGCCTTCATCACCGGGGCGGCACGCGGGCAGGGGCGGGCGCATGCTCTCCGGCTCGCCGAGGAGGGCGCGGACATCATCGCGGTCGACATCGCGGCGCAGGTCGAGAACGTGCCGTACCCCACGGCTACGCCCGATGATCTGGCCGAGACGGTGCGCCAGGTCGAGGCGCTCGATCGGCGCATCGTCGCGGAGGCGGTCGACGTCCGCGACCTCGACGGTCTGAAGGCCTTCGTCGACAAGGGGGTCGGCGAGCTCGGCCGGCTCGACATCATCGCGGGCAACGCCGGCATCGACATCGTCGGCCCCTGGCACGACATGACGCCGGAGATCATCCGCACCACGATCGACATCAATCTGATCGGCGTGTGGAACACCGTGGCAGCCGGCGTGCAGCATCTCATCGACGGCGGGGGCGGCTCGATCATCCTGACGAGCTCGGCCAACGGGCTCAAGGCAGGCCCGTGGAACCTCGCCTACAACATGGCGAAGTTCGGCGTCACGGGGCTCACCAAGTCGCTCGCGATGGAGCTCGCGAAGGACCACGTGCGCGTGAACTCGGTGCACCCCGGCGGCGTCGACACCCCGATGGCGAACGGCATCTTCGGCCTGCCCGACAACGGCTTCGAGCGCGGGCAGAAGGAGAACCCGGACCTCTTCGGGATGCTGACGCAGTGGATTCCCGGCATGATGCCGCCGCGCGAGATCTCGAACGCCGTGCTCTGGCTCGCCTCGGACGAGTCGACGTGGGTCACCGGGCACGCCCTCGCCGTCGACGGCGGCATGACGCAGTACTAGGAACGAGGGGCCGCAGAGGAGGCATCCGCATGACCGACGGCGACGTCACGAACCCGGGCGACCGCGCGGCGCTGCGCGAGCGCATCCTCGCGCGGGTCGTCGGCCGCGAGCACGAGCTCGAGCTCGCCCTCGCGGCCGTCGGCGCCGGCCGCGACCTCATCCTCGAGGGGCCGCCGGGCACCAGCAAGACGACCATGCTCAAGGCGATCACCGCAGAGTGGGGCATCCCGCTGCTGTTCGTCGAGGGCAACGGCGACCTGACGCCGGCGAAGCTGATCGGCCACCACAACCCCGCCCGCGTGCTGCGCGAGGACTACAGCGCCGACAACTTCGTCGCCGGTCCCCTCGTCGAGGCGATGGAGCAGGGCGGGTTCCTCTACATCGAGGAGTTCAACCGCGCGCCGGAGGACACCCTCAACACCCTGCTCACCGCCATGGCCGACCGAGCGATCGAGGTGCCGCGCGTCGGCGGCGTGGTCGCGAAGCCGACCTTCCGGGTGATCGCGTCGATGAACCCCTACGACAACGTGGGCACGACCCGCCTGTCGATGAGCGTGAGCGACCGCCTCAACCGCATCGTCGTGGACTATCAGGATGCCGCCGCGGAAGAGCGCATCGTCGCGCTGCGCAGCGGCATCGCGGGTGCCGTGGCCGAGCGCATCGTCGTCGACGCGGTCGCCGTGACGCGGGCGACACGCGCGCACCCCGCGGTGCGGCAGGGCTCGAGCGTGCGC
>NZ_JBLRDT010000126.1:0-7513 GCF_057512245.1 Gryllotalpicola sp. CP2-P1 | reverse complement strand
GACGCGCGTCGCGGTCCCCGCCCTGTCGACCACGAAGACGGCGGCGCCGGCTTTCCGCGCCGCGTTCTGGTCGCCGTACTTCATCGACGGCTCGAACGACGCCGCGCAGATCGCCTCGGCGATGGCGGCGCAGAAGGCGGCGGGCGACACCGACGTCATCATCGAGTGGTCGGTGCACTATGACGCGAAGGATGCCGCGTACCCGGCATCCGCATCTCTCGGCTTCCCGCAGTGGAACAGCGCCGTGCCGCAGATCATCGCGGCGGCCAAGAAGGCGGGCATGCACGTCTGGCTCGGTCTCGCCGTCGCGCCCGACGCGGTGAACGACATGTCGAAGTTCACGAACCAGAGCTGGCTGAACAGCTTCACGGCCACGCAGCAGAAGGTCGCCCACGACCTGTACGCCAAGTACGGCTCGTCGATCGCCGGCTGGTACATCCCGACCGAGCCCGCCCAGGTGAACGTCGCCACCCCGGCGCGCGCGACGCAGTTCGGGAAGTATCTCGGCGCCGTGAGCGACTACCTGCACACGCACGACGGCAAGAAGCCGGTCATGGTCTCGCCGTCGATGCCGACCGCGATCCTGTCTGGGCTCAGCGCGCAGCAGTTCGTCGCCGAGCTCGCGCCGCTCATCTCGGCATCCCACGTCGACGTGCTCAATCTGCAGGACGGCTTCGAGATGACCGCGTGGACGCCCGCGCAGGAGGTCGCGGCCTTCCAGGCGGCGAAGAAGCTGACGGATGCCGGCCGCATGCGGCTCTGGGCCGCCGTGTACACGCCGCTCACGGACGGGAACGGGGCGGTGCCCGTGTCGAAGATGGCGCCCTACCTGAAGGCGCTCGGCGCCGCGGGCATCCCGTTGACCGAGTGGGAGTTCACCTCGTACATGTCGCCGGACAAGACGCTTCGGAACGGCGCCGCGATGACGGCGAACTACGCGGCCTACAAGAGCTACCTAGGGCTGAAGTAGCTGTCTGCTTTCCCGGACTCCCGACCCCCGACCCCCGACCCCCGACCCTCGACCCTCGCCGAACCCCGCCGAAGTGTGAGTTCGGGTCCTCTTCGTCGCGAAGAGACAACCCGAACTCACACTTCGGGTGAGTGGGGAGGGGCTACCGGCGGCGGCGGCGGCCGCGGTCCGAGCGGGGGCGCTGCCTCGAAGCGGCAACGGGCGTCGAGAAGCGTTTCCCTTCTTCTCTGCGGGGGAATCGAACGCATATGACAACAGCTACGGCGAGAAGCACGCCTGGGTCTCGCCGCGTGCGGAAGTACAACCGGCGCGAGGCGATCGCGGGCTACCTCTTCATCAGCCCGTGGATCGTGGGATTCCTCGTCTTCACGCTCGGCGCGATGGTGTACAGCTTCGTGATCTCGTTCAGCGACTACAACCTCGCCACCAACCGCGCGACCCCGGCCGGCTTCAGCAATTACCAGCAGCTGTTCCAGGACCCGAGCGTGATGCTGTCGCTCGGCAACACGCTCTTCTATGCGGTGCTCGCCGTGCCGCTCGAGATCGTCTTCGCCCTCTTCCTCGCCATGCTGCTGTCGAAGATCGGCCGCGGCGCCGGCATCATGCGCACGATCTTCTACCTGCCGAAGATGACGCCGGCGGTCGCGACGGCGTCGGTCTTCCTGCTGCTCTTGAACGGGAACACCGGCGCCATCAACAAGGCACTGGGCTTCTTCGGCATCCCCGGCCCGCAATGGCTCGTCGACCCGGCGTGGGTGAAGCCGTCCATCGTGCTGATGACCCTGTGGGGGGTGAGCGGCACGATGGTGATCTTCCTCGCGGCGCTCAAGAACGTGCCGCGCGACCTCTACGAGGTGGCCTCCATCGACGGCGCGGGCCCGGTGCGCCAGTTCTTCAACATCACGCTTCCGATGATCTCGGGGGCGATCTTCTTCAACGTGATCGTGCTCACGATCGCCGCGCTGCAGATCTTCGACCAGGCCTACCTGCTGTTCTGGCGCGATCAGACGAATGCGTCGAGCGACGCCTCGCTGTTCTACGGCATCTACCTGTTCCAGCAGGCGTTCCGGCAGTTCAACTTCGGCTTCGCGGCGGCGATGGCCTGGCTGCTGTTCGTGATCATCCTGATCATCACGCTGGTGCAGGTGAAGTTCAGCAACCGGTTCGTCTACTACGAGGGGGACAACTGATGTCCGTCGCACAGGCGCCAAGGCCCGCGTCGCTGGCTGCGGAATACGGCGACGCGGCCGGTGACGAGAAGGATGCCACCCGCCGCACGGCCCGCGGAGCGGGGTTCTACCGCGGCCGCGGGGTCATCGGGAAGGTGCTTCTCTGGGTCGTCGCCGGCGCGTTCGGCCTGCTGTTCCTCTACCCCTTCGCATGGCTGCTCGCGGCGAGCCTCAAGACCCGCGGCGAGGTCTTCGACAACAGGCTGATCCCGCGGACCTTGCAGCTCGCGAACTACGCGGAGGTGTGGCATCAGCTGCCGCTGCTCTCGTGGCTCTTCAACAGCGTCGTCATCGCGGTGCTCGCCGCCGGGCTCGTCGCGATCTCGAGCTCGATCGTCGCGTTCGGCTTCGCCTACTTCACGTTCCCAGCGCGCGGATTTCTGTTCGGCCTGGTGCTCGCGACGATGATGCTTCCCGGCGCCGTGACGATGGTGCCGCAGTACCTGATCTGGAAGTACCTCGGGCTGCTCGGCACGTGGGTCCCACTCTTCGGCATGAACCTGTTCGGCTCGGCGTTCTACATCTTCCTGCAGCGGCAGTTCTTCCTGGGGCTGCCGCGGGAGATCTTCGAGGCGGCCCGGGTCGACGGGGCGTCCTACTGGGGGCTGTTCCGGCGGATCGCCATGCCCTTGTCGATCCCGTCGTTCATCATCGTGTTCATCTTCGAGTTCCAGGCGAGCTGGAACAATCTGCAGGCCGCGCTGATCTATCTGAATGCGGGCAGCGTGAACCAGTTCACGGTGCCGCTCGGCATCTCGTATGCCATGACGACCTTCAGCCCGACCAACGGAGGCCACGGCGACTACCAGTACGTCATGGTCGCGGCGCTGCTCGTCACACTTCCGATGCTGATCATCTTCGCCTTCGGGCAGCGCTACTTCGTCGAGGGCGTGGCCACGCAGGGCCGGAAGGGGTAGCGGTTTCGTGCCCCCGGCCGACAATTGCGCCTCGCACGCAGGCCGCAGACGTCGGCCGGGGGCGCAGAACCCGGAGGCGCCGGGCGAGGGGCAGCCAGCCGCACTGCGCCGGCACCGCGACTTCCGGCTGCTGCTGGGCGGGCAGACGACCAGGGGCTGCTACCCCGTTCTCCACAGCCGCAATGCCCTGACGACGCCCTGACGGGGCATCTGCTATGGGTGGCGGCGCTAGAGTGTCCGAGTGAGTCAGGCAACCGAACCGACTAATCTCGGCCGCCCGCGCGTGTGTTCCATCGCCGATGCGCTCGAGCTCGTGGGGGAGCGCTGGTCTCTGCTCGTCGTGCGCGAACTCGGATTCGGGGTGCGGCGATTCACGGACATCCAGGTCAACACGGGTGCCCCGCGTGAAACGCTCGCGCAGCGCCTGCGCAAGCTCGAGGAGGCCGGGGTGGTCGAGCGTCGGAGATACTCCGAGAAGCCCCCGCGCGACGAGTACCTGCTCACGCCCGCCGGTGAGGGGCTGCTGCCCGTCCTTGCCGGGCTGCGCGAGTGGGGCGAGCGCCACGCGACGCCCCGCGTGCGCACGGGTGAGTGAGGTGACGCGAGGCATGGCCCGCGCTCGAGTGAGTTCGGATTCCTGACCGAGTCTGTTACGGTGAGGTCAGTACAGTCGGTTCGATTCTCGAACCGACAAGATCGGAAGAGATCGGAAGAGGAATCCGTATGACCTGGATCGCATCGTCGGCAGCAGACCGCCGCGCTCAGTTCGGCCGTTTCCTGCTCGGCACCGGCGGCCTCGGCGGAATCGCCGGCGCGACCGGGCCGGGCATCGGGCTGCCCGAGGCCGAGGGTCTCGAGCTGATCGATCGCGCGGTGCGCGAGGGCGTCAAGGTGCTCGACACGGCCGATGTCTACGCAGGCGGCGAGAGCGAGCGCATCGTCGGGGTGTGGAACCGCGGCCGCCCGGGCTCCGAGGTGCTCATTCAGACCAAGACGGGCATCACGCCCGACGGCCCGAACCTCGACCCCGAGCGCGTCGACCGGCAGCTGCGGCACAGCATCGAGGTGATCGGCCGCGTCGACCTCTATGTCGCCCACCAGGTCGACGGCCGCACCCCGTGGGAGAAGTCGCTGCCGGTCTTCAGCGACGCCGTCGAGCGCGGCACCATCAGGGCCTACGGGCTGTCGAACGTCGACGGGGCGGCGCTGTCGGCGGCGCTCGAGACCGCCGATCGGCTGGGGCTCGCGCGGCCCGAGATCGTGCAGAACCAGTACTCGCTGCTCGCCCGCGCCGACGACGCGGAGGTGCTGCCCATCGTCGAGGCCGAGGGCCTCGCCTACACCCCCTTCTCACCGCTCGCCAACGGGCTGCTCGCCGGCCGCTACAGCAACGGCGAGCGCCCGCAACGCGGCGACCGGGCGAGCGTGGCCTCGTCAGCGGCGCCGTTCCTCGACGACGACCAAGCCATGGCGAAGGTGGCCAGATTCAACGGGCTCGCGGCAG
The DNA here is from genome assembly GCF_057512245.1 of Gryllotalpicola sp. CP2-P1. NCBI lineage: Bacteria > Bacillati > Actinomycetota > Actinomycetes > Micrococcales > Microbacteriaceae > Gryllotalpicola > Gryllotalpicola sp. CP2-P1. Next base: position 2,893 of record NZ_JBLRDT010000126.1, on the reverse strand, counting down.
CCCGCGACACGTCGCCCGCCGCGCTCGCGATGGCCTGGCTGTTCCACCACCCGCTGGTGACTGCGCCCATCGTCGGCGTCAGCAAGGAGCACCACTGGGCCGGCATCCTCGACGGGCTCGCCCTCGACTGGAACGACGAGCTCGCCGCCGCGGTCGACGAGATCTTCGGGTAGCCGGCGCGCTACTTCGTCGCCTGCTGATACGCGCGCTGGGCGGAGGCCTGCGCCTTCTTCAGCGCGTCGGCAGGCGACGATTTCCCGAGCAGCACCGACGAGATCACGTTCTGCAGTTCGGTGTTGATCTGCTGACCGGCGGGCGAGGCGCCGAACGACTTCCCGTCGCCCACGATGTCGTAGAACGTCGCGATCGTCTGGTCGAACCCCTCATTGCCGCTCGGCTTCACGTACTGCGCGCGCAGCTTCTTGTCGACGCTGGGGATGCCCGTGAAGAGGCCGGTGTTGAAGGCGCCGGGCGTCTTGGCGATCTTCGCCGCGCGAGCGGCGCCTGCGGCATCCCACGCCCCCGGGCTCGTCAGGTCGACCGCCCACGCGCACGCGGCGTCCTTGTTCTTCGCGGCGGTCGGGATGACGAAGCCCTGCCCGTTGGCGACGGTGAACGGCTTGCCGTCTGCGGCGTAGAACGGAACGGCGGTGATGTCGAGCTTGCTGGCGTACGGCGCGAGCACGTTGACGTACCACTGGTTGTCGATCTCTGCCCCGACCTGGTTCTTCGCGAACTCGTTGTCGGCGCCGAACATGTCGAAGGAATCCGAGAAGCTCTTGATCTTGGCGTAGCCGCCCTGGGCGTCGGTGATCTTCTTGAGCACCTCGAGGCCCTTCTCGTTCTTCGGGTCGTCGAGGGTCGGCTTGCCGTTCGCGTCGGTGAGCCGGCCGCCGTAGCCGAGGATCCACAGGCCAGGCTGCCCGCTCGCGACGGGGTTGAAGCCGAGCGTGGTCGGGTTGCCGCCCGACGCCTTGTACATCTTCTTCGCCGCCGCGATGAGCTCATCGGGCTTTGAGGTGTTGATCTGCGCGGGGGTCACGCCCGCGGCATCCATCACCTTCTTGTTCAGGATGATGGCCGGCGGCTGGTAGAACTGCGGCACCGCGTAGATGTGGCCCTCGTACGTCACGTCATCGTTGACGGAGGGGTAGTAGTAGCTGCTCGGGTCGACGTCGTGCGCGCTGAAGCACTTGTCGAGCGGCATGATGAGCCCCTGCGCGGCGTAGGTCGCAACGAGGTTGGCGTCCATCTGGACCACGTCGGGCACGTTGCCGCTCGCGACGCGCGTGGTGAACTTCTGCGCGTCGAACGCCGTCTGATCGATCTTGATGTCGACGCCGTCGAGCTTCTTCTTGGCATAGGCGAGGCGCGAGGTGCCGACCTCGTCCGGGCTGTTGAAGCCCCACGCGTTGAGCGTGCCAGAGGCCTTCGTGCCGAACGACGGCGGTGTGCTGCTCGAGCCCGAGCCGCCACCGCTGCCCGATGAGCACCCCGCCAGTAGAACTGCTGCTGCCGTAACTGCCACCGCGGCCAGTGCCGCACTCCTGGTTCTCATGCGTGAGAAGTACCCACTTCTCGTCGCGACGTGCCGGAATGCGTCGCGATGCGCCGGAATGCGCGCGAATGCGCCGGAACGCGCGCGGATGGCCGCGGCTCAGGCGGCCTGGGCGGCGAGCGCCGCCTCGACGCGCGCATGGCGCCGCACGACGAGATGAGAGACGAGCACGGCGACGACGGCGACACCCGCCCACACGGCGAGCACCGCGACGTTGCCGCCGAAGCGCTGCCCGGGGAAGTAGATGAGCGCGGTCGCGGAGTTCAGCCAGCCGGCGCCCGCCCAGAAGTCGTTGAGCGAGGCGAAGAAGCCGGGCTCCATCCACTTCTGGAAGATGCCGCCGGACGAGGTGAAGTTGAGCTGCACGAAGAGCACGGTCATGGCCAGCACGGTCCAGCTCTTGAGGATCGGCATCAGCGCCACGCCGATCCACATGACGAGCGCGTCATAGAGCCACGACAGCAGCCAGACCTGCAGCACGCTGTGGTCGAAGACGTGGTAGACATACGCCGCGATGCCGACGATGATCGCCGACACCACCGCAGACGCGATGACCGGCACGAAGACCCGGGCGAACAGCCCGTGCCGCCCCGTCACCGCCGCCACGGCCGCGGCCACGGCATAGCCGCCGACCGACAGGCCGACGAGCAGGAAGAAGATGCCCTGGCCGGTGGCGTCGTGCGTGCCGACCGGAACGACGTCGACGACGTTGAAGGGCAGGTGCTGCTGGAATGCGATCGGCTGGAAGACCTTCTGCACGGTCTCGGTGGTGGTGGCCGACGCGGCCGTCGCGATGTAGAGGTTCGCCTGCGTCGGGGTCGCTTCGTAGGCGGCCGTGATCGTGCGCTCGCGCACCAGCTTCTCGGCCTGTGCCTCGTCGGCGACGTTGCGCACGTCGAGGCCGCCGTCCGACTCGTTGTTCAGTGTCTGTGCGAACACCTCGCTCTGAGCGCTGTCTCCCACGATGGCGACCGGAAGGTGATGCGGGCTCGGCTGATGGAAGGCGCCGAGGTACGCGAGCGTCATGCCGATTCCCAGCAGCACGGGCACGAGCACGTGCAGACCAAGGTGCTTCCACATGCTGGGGTGCGGCAGCACCGAGCGGCGCGGCGCGGTGTGCGTGGCCGGCTCGCGGTCGGCGGGAAGGGTGGGGGCTTCGCTCGTGGCGTTCGACATGATGCCCTCAGGGTACGCGACGTTGCTGAATGCAACATCATAGCCGAGCAATGTAGTTGCCGGATGCCTGCCGGAGTCGCCCGACCCGCGGAGTGGGGGCCGCCGTTCCGCGCCGCCGTTCGTAGGCTCTCGAAGTTGTGAGACGCAATCGTGCCGGCC
>NZ_JBLRDT010000125.1:0-7565 GCF_057512245.1 Gryllotalpicola sp. CP2-P1 | reverse complement strand
ACCTCGGCGTCACCGGGGGCTTCGGCGCGCCCGCTGCCATGGAGCTCGTGCGCGAAGCCGACGTCGCCGTCGTCTTCGGCGCGGGGCTCAACCAGTTCACGATGCGCTTCGGCGAGCTGTTCTCGCCCGCGGCCCACGTCGTGCAGGTCGACACCGCTCCCACCGCGACCCACCCGCGAGTCGGCGACTTCCTGCGCGGCGACGCGCGACTGGTCGCGGAGCTGCTGGCGGATGCCCACAAGTTGTTGCCGCGCCCGACGTTTGCGTCCCCCGGCGCAGACGCAGCTGTCGGCGGCGGGCGCAAAACCCCCTGGCGCGAGACCATCGACGCACCCGCGCTGCGGGCCCAGGAACCGGGGGCGGCCGACGGACGCACCGCACGCGGTCGGCTCGACCCACGCACGGTCGCGGCCCGCCTCGCCGAGCTGCTGCCGGACGACCGGGTCGTGGTCACCGACGGCGGCCATTTCCTCGCCTGGCCGAACATGTTCTGGCCGGTGGCCGAGCCGAACCGCATGGTGATGGTCGGCACGGCCTACCAGTCGATCGGGCTCGGGCTGCCGAGCGTCGCCGGCGCGGTGGCCGCCACCGGCGACGAGACGACCGTCGTGCTGGGCTCGGGCGACGGCGGCGGCCTCATGGCGCTCGCCGACTTCGAGACCGCGGTGCGCACCGCCGGCGGTCGCGGGCTCGCCGTGTTCTGGAACGACGGCGCGTACGGCGCCGAGGTGAACCTCTACGGGCTCAAGGGGCTCGCGCGCGAGCCGATGCTGATCCCCGAGGTCGACTTCGCCGCGCTGGGGCGAGCGCTCGGCGCAGACGGCGTCGTCGTGCGCGAGCTCGGCGACCTCGAGAGCCTCGCCGAGTGGGCCGCCGCGCCGGCATCCGCTCGCCCGTTCTTGGTGCTCGACCTGCGCATCGACGGCGAGGTGATCGCCCCGTACCAGCACGAGGTCATCCGCGCGAACTCGTGACAGCCCGCCCTGCGGAAGCCGCGACCGGTGAATCCGCCCGATGGCGGGCATGATTCGTAGTGGCAGAAGGGAACGAATCATGAATGAGCGCGAGAGCGCACTGCTGTCCTCGGTCGAGCATCGGCTGTTCATCGGCGGTGAGTGGGTCGAGTCGTCGTCGGGGCAGACCTTCGACGTGCGCGACCCGGCGACGGGCGAGGTCATCCGCTCGATTGCGGACGCGACGCCCGACGACGGCATCCGCGCCCTCGACGCGGCCGTCGCTGCGCAGGACGACTGGGCGAACACGGCGCCGCGGAAGCGCAGCGAGATCCTGCGCCGCGCCTGGGAGCTCGTGCAGGAGCGCAAGGAGGACCTCGCGCTCGTCATGACGCTCGAGATGGGCAAGCCATACGCCGAGGCGCTCGGCGAGGTCGCCTACGGGGGCGAGTTCCTGCGCTGGTTCTCGGAAGAGGCGGTGCGCATCACCGGCCGCTACGGCCTGAACCCGGAAGGGACGGGCCGCATCATCGTCGCCCAGCGCCCGGTCGGCCCGTCGTTCTTCATCACGCCGTGGAACTTCCCGCTCGCGATGGCGACCCGCAAGATCGCTCCGGCACTCGCCGCGGGGTGCACGGTGGTCGTGAAGCCCGCGCAGCTGACGCCGCTCACGACCGTGCTCTTCACGCAGCTGCTCGTCGAGGCGGGTCTGCCGGCCGGGGTGGTGAACGTGGTCACCTCGTCGTCGTCGTCGAAGGTGGCGGCGCCGATCATCGCCGACCCGCGGCTGCGGAAGCTGTCGTTCACCGGCTCGACCGAGGTCGGCCGCAAGCTCATCGCGCAGGCCGCAGACGGCGTGCTGCGCGTCTCGATGGAGCTCGGCGGCAACGCCCCGTTCGTGGTCTTCGAGGACGCCGACCTCGACAAGGCGGTCGACGGCGCCATGGCCGCGAAGTTCCGCAACATCGGCGAGGCCTGCACGGCCGCCAACCGCTTCATCGTGCACGAGTCGGTCGCCGACGAGTTCGCGCGCCGGGTCACCGAGCGCGTCCGGGCGATGAAGATCGGGCGCGGCACGGAGGACGGCGTCGCGATCGGCCCGCTGATCGACGAGGATGCTGTCGCCAAGGCATCCGAGCTGGTGGCGGATGCCGCACGCCGCGGTGCCACCGTCACGACCGGCGGCAACCGCGTCGACGGCCCCGGAACGTTCTACGAGCCGACCGTGCTCACGGGGGTGCAGCCGGGCAGCTCGATCCTGCGGGAAGAGATCTTCGGGCCCGTGCTCGCCATCTCGACGTTCTCGAGCGAGGACGACGCCGTGCGCCTCGCCAACGACACCGAGTACGGCCTGGTGTCCTACGTCTTCACGCAGGACCTCGCCCGCGGCCACCGCATGATCGACCGCCTCGAGACCGGCATGATGGGACTCAACGTCGGCGTGCTCTCGAACGCTGCGGCGCCGTTCGGCGGTGTGAAGCAGTCGGGCGTGGGTCGCGAGGGCGGTTTCGAGGGCATCCACGAGTACCTGTCGACGAAGTACACGCTGCTGCCGGTCGACTGAGGTTTCACAGCTCGTTAAGAAGGCGCATTCTTGTCGCGGGAATCTCGCCCGAGGCATCCGATCGCCCGCCTAGCGTCGTCGTCATGACGCTTCTTGACGATCTCGCCGCGACCCGCGACGGCCGCCTGCTCAGCCCCGACCGCAACCTCGCGATGGAGCTCGTGCGCGCCACCGAGGCCGCCGCCATCGGCGCCTCGAGCTGGGTGGGGCGCGGCCGTAAGGAGGACGCCGACGGCGCCGCGGTCGACGCCATGCGCGCGTTCCTCGGCACCGTCGCCTTCGACGGCACGGTCGTGATCGGCGAGGGCGAGAAGGACCACGCGCCCATGCTGTTCAACGGCGAGGGCGTCGGCACCGGCGACGGGCCGGCCTGCGACATCGCCGTCGACCCGATCGACGGCACCTCGCTCACCGCGACGGGTCGCCCCGGTGCCCTCAGCGTCATCGCCGTCAGCGACCGCGGCTCGATGTACGACCCGAGCGCCGTCTTCTACATGGACAAGCTCGCGGCCGGCCCCGAAGCGCGCGGCGTCGTCGACCTCGGCCAGTCGGTCGGCGACAACATCCGCGAGCTCGCCCGCGCGCTGCGCAAGCCGGTGAGCGACGTGCGCGTCGCCGTGCTCGACCGACCGCGGCACGAAGGGCTCATCGACGAGATCCGCACCGCCGGCGCCGGCACGCGGCTGCTCTCCGACGGCGACGTCGGCGGCGGCATCGATGCGGCGCGACGCGGCTCGCCGATCGACCTGTGCATGGGCATCGGCGGCACGCCCGAGGGCATCATCACCGCCTGCGCGATCAAGGCGCTCGGGGGCGTTCTGCAGGGGCGGCTCGCGCCGCGCGACGAGGCCGAGGCGAAGAGGGCGAGGGATGCCGGGCACGATCTCACCCGCATTCTCGGGCTCGACGACCTGGTCGCCGGCGACAACACCTACTTCGTCGCCACGGGCGTCACGGGTGGCGAGCTGCTACGGGGCGTCGAGCGCACTCCCGACGTCATCCGCACCGAGTCGGTCGTGCTGCGCTCGGCGAGCGGAACCGTGCGCCGCATCTCGGCGGAGCACCTTCCCGAGAAGTGGTGAGTCCCTTCCGGGCACCCGCCCGGCGACACTAGACGTCGGAAAAGCACCCGTCGGTTTCCGCGCGACGACACTAGACGCCGGAAGAACACCCCTCGGTTTCCGCCGGCGACACTAGACGTCGGAAAAACACCCCTCGGTTTCCGCCGGCGACATCAGACGTGGGAAAGCGACCGGCGAAGCAGCATCCGTTGTCGCCGCGCGAAAGACCCGCACCCGCGAAGCAGCATCCGTTGTCGCCGCGCGAAAGACTCGCGCCGGCGAAGCAGCATCCGTTGTCGCCGCGCGAAAGGGGCCGGCCGGCCGCGGCCCCTCGGCGCAACCGGCTCACTCGGCGGCGCCGCTGTGCCGTTCCAGGAAGTCGTAGAGCTCGGCGTCGTCGACACCCGGGAAGTTCCCCGACGGCAGCGGCGAGAGGATGTGCGCGTGCGCTCGCGCCGACGGCCACGCGGCGTCCTTCCAGCGCTCCTCGAGCGATGCGGGCGGGTTCTGGCAGCATCGCGGGTCGGGGCAGCTCGACTGCCGCCGCACGGTCGTCTCGCGCCCGCGGAACCACTTGGCGTCGTCGAACGGCACCCCGAAGGTGATCGAGAAGCGCCCGTCGTCACCGGAGCCGACCTGCGTCTCGCACCAGAACGTTCCGGCGGGGGTGTCCGTGTACTGCGCGAGTGCGGTCGTGTGCTGGCTCGACGAGAGCGCCGCGCGGGCGCCGAACTCGCGGCAGGCGAACTGGCCCTCGACCGCACCCGTGACGTCCGCCGGCAGCGGCAGCCCGTCGTTCTCGTACACGCGGTAGATCGCCCCGTCGTAGCCCACGCGCAGGAAGTGCACCCTCAGGTCGAGGTGCGCGGTCGCGAGATTGGTGAGGCGCTGCGCTGCCGACTCGTGCGTTACCCCGAAGGCATCCCGGAAGTCGTCGACCGCCAGCTCGCGCCGCTTCTTCGCCCCCTGCAGGTAGGCGACGGCGGCCGCGCGCGGCATCAGACAGGCCGCGGCGAAGTAGTTGATCTCGAGCCGCTGCTTGAGGAACGTCGCATAGTCGCCCGGCGCCTCGTGACCGAGCACGCGGTGCGCGATCGCCTGCAGCGCCATCGACCGCAGCCCGTGGCCGCCGGGGATCGAGGCGGGCGGCAGGAAGATGCGCCCGTTCGCGAGGTCGGTGATCGACCGGGTCGAGCGCGGCAGGTCGTCGACGTAGAGCAGCTCGAACCCCAGCTGCTCGGCCATGAGCGCGACCTCGCGGTGCGTGAGCGCGCCCTGTGTGTGGCCGGTCGCGCGCACCCGCTCCTCGGCCTCCTGCTCGATGTCGGGCAGGTAGTTGTCACGCGCGCGCATCCACTCGCGCTGCTCGGTGTTCGCCCGCCTGGCCTGCTCGGGCGTCGCGATCTGCTCGCGCATGCGCCGCGCGAGCTCACGATGCATGCCGACGAGCGCCTCGAGCACCTCGGTCGGCGTTCCCCGCGTCGGGCGCACCACGGGCAGGCCCGTCGATGCATAGAGGGGGGATGCCTGCGCGCGCGTCAGCTCGATCTCGAGCGCGCTGCGCGGGTCGGGGGCCTCGTCGGCGAGCAGCTCAGACAGCTCGACCTCGAGCGCCGCCGCGAGTGCGCGCAGCAGCGACAGCTTCGGCTCACGGCGGCCGTTCTCGACGAGCGACAGCTGGCTCGGAGCGGCACCGACCGCGGCCCCGAGCTGGTCGAGGGTGAGGCCGCGCGCGTTGCGGAAGTGACGGATTCGACGGCCGACGGTGACCAGGTCGGCGTTGCCCTGTGCCATGCCTTGACCTTACGTCAAGAATCCGGTTTCTTCGCCTCGGTTTTCTCTCGAGCCGCGCGGATTCCTCGCCCAGAGTGTCATCACGGCGAACTTTTCGCCGCATGACCACCCACGGCACCAACGAAGGAGCCCGCCATGACGATCGTGGAAGCGCGCCCCGCCGCGCACGCCTCCGACGCCTCCGACGACGACGACGAGTTCGACCGCACCCCCGACCGCGCCCCCGGGCTGCACGCCTGGGTCGAGCAGATCGCGGCGCTCACCGAACCCGACCGCGTCGTGTGGTGCGACGGCAGCGACCGCGAGCGCCACGAGCTCACGAAGGTGCTGCTCGACGAGGGCAAGCTGATCAGGCTCAACGGCGAGTACCGGCCCGGCAGCTACCTCGCCCGCAGCGACCCCGACGACGTGGCGCGGGTCGAGAGCCGCACCTTCATCTGCTCGGCCAGCCGCGAGGACGCCGGCCCCACTAATAACTGGGTCGACCCGGCCGAGATGAAGACCGAGCTGACGGCCCGCTTCCGGGGTGCGATGCGCGGCCGCACCCTGTACGTCGTGCCGTTCTCGATGGGGCCGGTCGGCGGCCGCCTCTCGAAGCTCGGCGTGCAGCTGACCGACAGCGCCTACGTCGTGCTGAGCATGCACATCATGACTCGCGTCGGCGCGGCGCCCCGCGCACTCATCGAGAGCGGGGAGCCCTGGGTCAAGGCGCTGCACTCGGTCGGGTGCCCCCTCGTGGACGAGGCGGGCGTGCGGCATCCCGACGTCGAATGGCCGTGCAACCCCGACAAATACATCGCGCACTTCCCGCACGAACGCGAGATCTGGTCGTTCGGCTCGGGCTACGGAGGGAACGCGCTGCTCGGCAAGAAGTCGTTCGCGCTGCGTATCGCGAGCGTGATCGCCCGTGACGAGGGCTGGCTCGCCGAGCACATGCTGCTCATCAAGCTGACGAGCCCGGCCGGGCGCCGCTTCCACCTGGCCGCCGCGTTCCCGAGCGCCTGCGGCAAGACGAACCTCGCGATGCTGCGCTCGACGCTGCCCGGCTGGAGCGTCGAGACGCTCGGCGACGACATCGCCTGGCTGCGCCAGGGCGAAGACGGCCGGCTGTGGGCGATCAACCCAGAGGCGGGATTCTTCGGCGTGGCGCCCGGCACCGGGGAATCCACCAACCCGAACGCGATGGAGACGATCTGGGGCAACACGATCTTCACGAATGCCGCCCTCACCGACGACGGCGACGTGTGGTGGGAGGGCATGACCGCGCAGCCGCCCGCTCATCTCGTCGACTGGACCGGCGCCGACTGGACCCCGGGCCTGGGCTGCCCCGCGGCGCACCCCAACGCCCGCTTCACGGTGCCGGCCGCCCAGTGCCCGTCGATCGCCGACGACTGGGAGGCGCATGACGGCGTGCCCCTCGACGCGATCATCTTCGGCGGCCGCCGCGCGAGCAACGTGCCGCTCGTGCTCGAGGCGCGCGACTGGAACCACGGTGTGTTCCTCGGCGCGACCATCGCGAGCGAGCAGACGGCGGCGGCCGAGGGAGCGGTCGGCGAACTGCGCCGCGACCCCTTCGCGATGCTGCCGTTCTGCGGGTACAACATGGCCGACTACTGGGCGCACTGGGTCTCGGTCGGGCGCCGGCTCGGCCCGCAGGCGCCCAAGATCTTCCAGGTGAACTGGTTCCGCAAGGGCTCAGACGGCCGCTACCTGTGGCCGGGCTTCGGAGACAACGTGCGGGTGCTCGCGTGGATCGCCGCGCGACTCGAAGCAGGGGATGCCGAGACCGGGCGCGGGGCGCGGGATGCCTCAGCCGCGGACGGCCCGCTCGGAGTCGTGCCCGCGCCCGGCGCCCTCGACGTGTCGGGTCTCGACCTGGCGGAGTCCGACCTCGCAGAGCTCTTCGCGGTCGACCCCGCGGCCTGGCTGGCCGAGGCCGCGCTGACCGAGGAGTTCTTCGCCGGCTTCGGTGAGCGCGTCCCGAGCGAGCTGCACGCCGAGCTGGCCGAGCTGCGGGCCCGGCTCACCCGAGCCGACGGGGGCCGACCGTGAAGGTCGCACTCGTCGCGGGGGTCGCCCACCGGCTCGGCCCCGCCTATGCGCAGGCGCGCGAGCTGGCCGCCCGGGGCTACCACGTGATCCTCGGATCGAGCGAGCGCGGGGCGGCCGAGTTGCTGTCCGCCGAGCTGCGGG
>NZ_JBLRDT010000124.1:0-7708 GCF_057512245.1 Gryllotalpicola sp. CP2-P1 | reverse complement strand
CACGATGGCGCGGCCGAGGCCGGCCGAGCCGCCGGTGACGACGGCGACGCCGCGCGGATTCCTGCTCTGCGATCTGCGCAGAGGGGTCCGGGCCCCGCTCACGGCCGATCCTTCTTCTCGGCGAGGAAGGCCAGTCGTTTGAGCGCCTCGACGGTGCGGGGGAAGCCGAGCACGTCGCGGGCGGGTTTCGGCACCAGCATCCCCGGCCCCGAGATCGCGTCCTCGTACATGCGCACCACGCAGCCCGCGGCTCGCGGCTTCACGTCGAATTGCACGACCGCCTTGCCGAGGAAGCTGCCGTGGGCCTCCAGCACGGCGTGCCGCGGGGCATCCCACTCGCGCACGGTCGTCAGGTCGTCGATGACGGCGGGCCAGAGCCCGAAGGAGTGGTGCAGGGCGGCGCCCGGCGCCGGCCACTCCCCCTCGACGGCGCGGGCGCGCGAGGCTCCGACGACCCACGACGGGTAGGTCCAGGGGTCTTCGAGCACGCCGAACACGGCCTCGGGCGTGGCGTGCACCAAACGGTAGGCGACGGTCATGCCCTTCCGAATACCCAGGTGGGCCGGTGGGCACCGATACCGCAACGGAAGGAGCGAACATGTTCGAGCACTTCAGCACACCGCGGGACCTCTTCGAGTACCAGCTCGGCTCGGCCCTGACCATGGAAGACGACTCGCTCACGATGCTGCGCGAGCTCGAGGTGGCGGCCCAGGGCGTCGAGGTGAAGCAGCAGCTGCTGCACCACCAGCAGGAGACGCAGCAGCAGATCGCCAACCTCGAGCAGGCGTTCTAGCTGATCGGCAAAGAGCCCGACCGCTCACCGTCGCCGACGACGAAGGGGCTCATGAAAGAGGGCACGGCGCTCGTCGCCAAGACCGACAAGCGGCTCGTCGACAGCGTCGTGCTCTCGGCCGCCCTCAGCACCGAGCACTACGAGATCGCGGCGTACCAGAGCCTGTGCATCGCCGCGGAGTCGCTCGGTCTGACCGGCGTCGTCGAGCTGCTGAAGCAGAACCTCGAGGAAGAGCAGCACACCAGCGAGGAGCTGACGCAGGCGGCGCGGAAGCTCGCGACGGCCTTGGCTGCGGCCTGAGGCGCATACGGAAGAGGAGGGGCGGCGCAGCCGCCCCTCCTCTTCTGCCGTCTGGCGCTCGCGGCACCGCTCTCGGCCGCACCGGGCTGCTCGACGATCTCGACGAACGCGGCATCACCCAGATCGTGCTCACCGGCGTCTCGACCAGCCAAGCCGTCGAGTCCACCGCCCGCGCCGCCTATGACCACGGCTTCCACGTCACGATCGCGACCGACGGCATCACCGACGTCGACGAGGCTGCGCACCACCACGCGCTTGCTCACACCTTCCCGCGCATTGCCGAAACCGGCACGATCGCGGAGATCATCGCCGCGCTGGACGCCTGACCGGCGATCGCAGACCGCAGACCGCAGACCGCAGACCGTCAACGGCGGGCCGGCCAGACCGCTACCGTGACGCCTGCTCCTCGAGATCCTCGGCGATCGACTCGATCGCCTCGCTGCGCAACCGGATGCCGGCGGCCTCCAGCCGCTCGCCGATGAGCGTCGCCGTGTCGCCGCGCACGCGGCCGTGCTCGATGTCGTCGAGAACGTCGGCCGCGATGCGCTCGATGGTCTCCTCATCGGAGTGCTCGGCGCCGTCGTCGGCGATGTCCCTGGGGATGTCCGTCATGGCCGCCTGCCCGTCACAGGCCCGCGGGGCCGCCCTCGCCGAGAGCGGGCTCGTCACCGCCGTCGAGATCCTGCGGCGCGTCGTTCTCGTCCTCATGGGCGTCATGCTCGTGATACGCCGGCTCGGCCTCGCGCGGCGAGCCGCCCGTCGGCCCGTCGTTCCCGTCGCCCGCGCCCGGCTCGACCGTCTCGCCGGCCACGGCGTCGTTCGTGGTCACGGTGTTGCGCTCGACCCACTCGAGCAGCTCGTCGTCGCTCTTCCCGCCGGGCGTCTGGTTCTCGTCAGTCATGCCGGACCGGTACCCGGCTTCGCCCCGCGCATTCCGCACGCAGCCCGCACGGGGCGCCGAGGGCCGGCGGCCTCTTGCGGCGCGGCCCGCCCGCCTCGAAGCTGTGGTGCGATACAGGAGGGCACCATGAGCGGCAGACGAGGACGAGCATCCGACGGCGGGTGGGGGCTGATCTTCCTGATGGCCTACATCGGCGCCGCGATCTACTTCATCTCGCATTCGGGCGGCGGATTCTGGCCCGTGATCCTCGGGCTGCTGCAGGCGGCGGTCTGGCCGGTCTACGTGATGTACCACGTGCTGACGCTGCTGCACGCGTGAGCCCCGCCGGAAGGACGGGGCACCGGCAAGAGAAGGGGAGAAGTGTGCCCCATGTTGGATTCGAACCAACGGCCTTCTGCTCCGGAGGCAGACGCTCTATCCCCTGAGCTAATGGGGCCAGGGCATGCCCAGGCTATCAGAGCGCAGGGGGGCGGATGCCTCGCCGAGGCATCCGCCCCCCCCTGTCGCTGCTTACGCCGCGATCTTCGCGGCGACGGCCTTGCCGTGGCTCTCGGCCGCGGCGTGCGCGTCGGCGAGGTTCTTGCGGGCCAGGTCGACCAGCTCGGCCATGGCCGGCGTGGTCTCGGCGAGCGTGAGCTCGGCCTCGATGACGGTCACCTCGTAGCCCCAGACGTCCTGCAGGACGCGCTTCAGCCACGCCGAGGCGTGGTCCCAGCCGTAGCGCGGGGTGCCCTCGCCGTAGCCGCCGCCGCGCGCGATCACGAGGAACGCGGACTTGCCGGTGCCGGCCTTCGTCTCGGCGCCCGGGCCGAAGCGGCCGTCGGTCAGCACGAGGTCGAACCAGGTCTTGAGGTGCTGGGTGACGCCCCAGTTGTAGAACGGCGCCGCGATGATCACGGCGTCGGCCGCCGCCAGCTCGTCGGCCAGCTCGGTCGCGAGGGCGACGGCGGCGTTCTGCTGCTCGTTGCGCTGCTCGGCAGGGACGTAGCCGGCGAAGGCCGCGGTGGCCCACGCGTCGGACGGCAGCGGGTTGAGGCCGATGGAGCGGCTGGTGGTGGTCACCGCGTCGCCGAGCTCGGCGACGATCGCGTTCTCGAGGGTTTCGGAGACGGCGCGGGTGACCGAGCCCTCGGGCTTGATGCTCGCGTCCAGTCGGAAGACGGTGCTCATGGGAATGCTCTCCTTGACGGCTTGGTTGTTGTGCAAGACAGCGTTATTCACAGCAGATGTTCTGTGACTTAGACGATCATAAGCACAGACATTCTGAGAGTGGCAACAGAGTGCGGCGCAGAACCACGAAGAACGGAACCCAGGCGGATAAAGTGAGCGACATGGCAGGCACACAGGAGCGACAGGCCGACCTCGGCTGGTCTCTCGGCACCCTGCTGCGCGGCTATCTGAAGCTCTCGAGCGAGGCGCTCGACGGGCTCCCCGGCGGCACCCGCGGCTTCCAGGTGCTCTCGGTCGCCGCGTCGAACTCCTGCGGCAACCAGGCGCAGATCGCCGAGTCGACGGGCCTCGACCGCACCGTGCTGACCTACCTCATCGACGACCTCGAGAAGGCCGGGCTCGTGACCCGCACCCCCGACCCCCACGACCGCCGCTCCCGCCGCGTGACCCTGACCGACGCCGGCACCGAGCGCCTGCGGCAGCTGACCGCGCGCATGAACCAGGTCGAGGAGCGGCTTCTCGCCGGGCTCCCCGCCGGCGACGCCGCCGCTCTGCGCGAGATCGTGGTGCGCGCGGCGCACTCGCTCGACGCCGACCCCGAAGAGGTCTGCAGCACCGTCGACGAGGTCGCCGCAGAGGTATCGGCTTAGGCCGTCACGAAATCGATCAGCTGCTCGACCCGGCCGAGCAGCGCCGGCTCGAGGTCGGCGTAGGTGCGCACCCTACCGAGGATCCGCTGCCACAGGCGCGCGATGTCCTCTTGATTCTCATGCGGCTGCCGCAGCGCCTGCGCGATGCCCTTCTTCCACTCGATGCTGCGCGGAATCTCGGGCCACTTCTGAAGGCCCACGCGTTCAGGCTTGACGGCCTGCCAGATGTCGACGAACGGATGCCCCACGACGAGCACGTCGCGACCATAGGGACCCCTCGCCACCGCCTCGGCGATGCGGCTCTCCTTCGACCCCTTCACGAGGTGGTCGACGAGAACCCCGACCCGGCGGCTCGGTTCTGGCCGGAACTCGGCCAGCAGCTCTTCGAGGTTGTCGACGCCCTCGAGGTACTCGACGACGACGCCCTCGACGCGCAGGTCGTGGCCCCACACCTTCTCGACGAGCTCGGCGTCGTGCCGCCCCTCGACGAAGATGCGGCTGCCGCGGGCGACGCGCGCCTTGACCTCGCCCGCGTGGAAGGACCCCGAGGCGCTTCGGGCCCGGCCGGCGACGCCGCTCGGCGCCGCCTTGGGTTCCGGCTTGGTCAGCACGACGGGGCGGCCGTCGACGAGGAATCCGTGCCCCAGCGGGAACACGCGCACCTTGCCGCGCCGATCCTCGAGCTGCACCAGGCCGCCCTCTGCGATGCCCACGACGGCTCCGACGAAGCCGCCGTCGACGACCTCGACGACGAGATCGCGCTCGGCCGGGGTGGGCACGGGCTGCACCACGCCGCGGCGGCGCCAGTTCTTGTCGGCGAGCACGTCAGAGCCGTACGGATCGTCCCAGGTCACCCGATCGAGGCTAAATGTCGAATCGATACGACCCGCCGCGCGACGCGCGACTAACGTGAGCCGTATGGCGACGAAGAAGTTCCTTTTCATCGGTGGCACCGGAACGATCTCGGCGAGCAGCGTGCGGCTCGCGGTCGAGCGCGGTCATGACGTCACGGTGCTGAACCGCGGGCGCGAGTCGAGCCGGGCGCTGCCCCCTGAGGTCGAGAGCCTCGTTGCGGACATCCGCGACCCCCAGTCCGTGCGCGAAGCCCTCGGAAACCGCGAGTTCGACGCGGTCGCCGAGTTCCTCGCCTTCACCCCCGAGCACCTGCAGACCGACCTCAGCCTGTTCGGCGGCCGCACCGGGCAGTACGTGTTCATCAGCTCGGCTTCCGCGTATCAGACGCCGCCGTCGCGCATTCCGGTCACGGAGTCGACGCCGCTCGTGAACCCGTTCTGGAAGTACTCGCAGGACAAGATCGCCTGCGAGGACCTGCTCGTCGCCGCCGTGCGCGAGCGGGGGCTGCCCATCACGATCGTGCGGCCGTCGCACACCTATGACGAGACGCGGCTGCCGACCACCGGCGGCTGGACCGACGTCGCCCGCATGCGCGCCGGGAAGCCCGTCGTCGTGCACGGCGACGGCACCTCGCTGTGGACGATCACCCACGCCCGCGACTTCGCCGTCGCCTTCGTCGGGCTGCTCGGCAATCCCCTGGCGATCGGCGACACCTTCCACATCACGGGCGACCACCACCCCACCTGGGACCAGATCTACACCTGGATCGGCCAGGCCGCGGGCGTCGCCGAGCCCGAGCTGGTGCACGTCGCGAGCGAGACGATCGGCCGGGTGCTGCCCGAGCAGCTGCCGGGCCTCATCGGCGACAAGGCTCACTCGATGGTGTTCGACAACGCGAAGGTGAAGGCCCTCGTGCCCGAGTTCGCGACCACCGTGCCGTACTGGCAGGGCGCGGCCGAGACGATCGCCTGGTTCGACGCGCACCCCGAAGCGCGGCAGACGGATGCCGCGCTCGACGCGGCCTTCGACAAGCTGGTGGCCCACGCGCGTTCGCTCTGAGCGGTGCGGCGACGCCGCGGGGCGGGTGACCGCATCGAGGCGTGCCGAAACGGTGCTCTGGCGCGGCGGTTTCAGGTGGTGAGTGCAACACCGGACTTGATGTATTCGTCGAGTTTCTCTGCTGGGGTGCTGAATTCCAAGGTCATGCGGGGTCGGATGTTCAGCAAGTGCTGCATCTCGGCGATCTGCGCGTCGGTGACGGTGTTGAAGTTGGTGCCTTTGGGGTAGAAGTCGCGGATCAGCCCGTTGAGGTTCTCGTTCGAGCCGCGCTGCCAGGGCGAGTGCGGGTCGGCGAAGTACACCTTGCAGCCGGTGTCGATCGTGAACCTCGCATGCTGGGCCATCTCCTGTCCCTGATCCCAGGTGAGTGTCTCGAACAGGGCCTTCGGGAGAGTGCGCACCATGTGGGTGATGCGGTCGATGACGGTCTCGGAGTCGCGCATGCCGGGCAGGCGGCCGATGAGCGCGAACCGGGTGGAGCGCTCCACCAGGGTGACCAGCCCGGAGTTTTCGGGGCCGACGACCAGGTCGCCCTCCCAGTGCCCGGGCACCGCCCGGTCCTCCACGCGCGCGGGCCGCTGGGAGAGTCGGGCGCCCTCCAGCCATGGCCGGCTGGAGCGGCGGGGCAGCTTGGACTGCGGCACCCGCCCCTTCCGGCCCGATCGGAGGGCTTTCTCGACCGTCAGCTCGTGCCGCAGCGCGCCTTTGCCCTGCACGTACAAGGACTGGTAGATCGCCTCGTGAGACACCCGCATATCCTCTCGCTGCGGGTGCAGCACAGGCAGGCGCCCCGCGACCTGCTGAGGTGAGAACCTCTGGTTCAGCTGCTCCACGACCGCTTGGCGCAGCTCGGGGTGCTCATCCAACCTGCGGGCCTTCGGCCGCCTGCGGCGGTCCGAGGCGATCTGATGGGCGATGCCCGCCTCGTAGCGCCACTGGGACCGGTACACGAGCCTCGCCCCGGCGATCTCCCGCGAGACCGTCGAGGCCGCAACACCGATCATCCCGGCGATCTGCCGCATCGACTTGCCCTGCGAAAGCCCCACCTGGATCACCGCCCGATCGGCCAACGACAAACGCCGGCCGTGACCAGCGCCGGCGCCGATCTGCTCCGCCCCGGCAATGCGTCGCAGGCCGCCACGACGGAAAGTACCCAACTCCATACCAGCGAGCCTGGCCCACCGCTCCACGTTGTTATGCCCGAACCCGAGAGCCGCCGCAGCTTCAACCGCACTCGCACCCGCCAACAACATGCTCAAAGCCTCAACACGGATCTCCAACGACGCATGCGACAACGCAACACTCCCCACGAATCAAGGTGTTGCACTCACCACCTGAAACCGCCCGCGGCAAAGGCCCCTTTTGGCACTCCTCGATGCGACTGTGGCACTCGTCGAGGCGGCTGTGGGGCGCGTCGAGGCGGCTGTGGGCCGCGCGCGTTCGCTCCGAGGGAAGTCGCCCTCGCCGCACGGCTCTGCCGCAAGCGCACGCCGGTCGATAGTGTGGCGACATGCCCGCGCGCTTCCTCGTCGTGCCCCAGTGGCAGGGTTCCGGGTCGTCCCGAGCGATGCGGCTCGCCGACGGCGCGAACGCCATTGCGGGCGACCTGCCCTCAGCCGCCACGACGCCCGTCGAGGTGCGGGTCGAAGCCGGTGAGTCGCTCGGCACCGGAGTGCAGCGCTACTCCTCGATCCGTGCCGTCGCCGACCAGGTGCGCTCAGCTCTCGACACCTTCGCCGCAGACGAGACCGTCTTCCTGATCGGCGGCGACTGCGGGGCCGACCTCGCCACGGCCGCCCGCGCCGCGGAGCAGCACGAGGGGCTGCTGATGGTCTGGTTCGACGCGCACGGCGATCTGAACACACCGGATTCCTCCCCCACCGGTACCTTCAGCGGAATGGTGCTGCGCACCCTGCTCGGCGACGGCGCCGAGGGGCTCGCCCCCGAACCCGCCGCGTTCGCCCCGACGCGCGTGATCCA
>NZ_JBLRDT010000123.1:0-7812 GCF_057512245.1 Gryllotalpicola sp. CP2-P1 | reverse complement strand
GAGGGCGGCCACGCCTTCTATGCGGTCCACGGCGCCGAGACCTCGTGGTCGCTCGCCGTCTTCGCCCTGATCTTCGGCCCGCTGTTCGGCTTCCTCGGCTATTGGTTCGCGCACTGGACGGCGTGGGCCGAGCGCCGCAAGCCCGCGGGTCTGCCTGTGCTGTGGCTGCTGCCTGCGGCATCCGTCATCGTCGCCGTCGTCGGCATCTGGCTCCCGCAGGTGATGGGCAACGGGCGCGCGCTCGGCCAGTACGCGTTCGACTCGACGGGTTGGGCCGCCGTCGGCGTTCTGGTGATCGGGTTCGCCGCCAAGTCGGTCCTGACGCTGCTCACGATCCGCTCGGGTGCTGCCGGCGGTGTGCTGCAGCCGGCGATCGCCCTCGGCGCTGCCGGCGGCGCGGCGATCGGCGTCGCGTGGGCGCTCATGTGGCCCGGTTCGCCCGTCGCCGCGTTCGCGATCGTCGGGGGAGCGGCGCTGCTCGCGTCAAGCCAGAAGGCGCCGCTCATGGCGCTCGCGATCGTGTTCGAGTTGACGGATGCCTCGCCCGAGTTCCTCGCCCCGTTGGGTGTCGCCGTCGCGGGCTCAGTGCTCATGCGCCGCGTCCTCGAGCACCGCGAAGACCGGAATCAGAAGGCCCTCGACCTGTAGCCGAACGTGCGTGCCGCGGCCGGGCGACACTACGTGCCGGAATCGCGGGCCGCTACGGCCGCGCGGCGACAATAGCGGCCGGAAAGAAGGCGTCTTTCCCGCGTCTACTGTCGCCGCGCGATCGGCCGATGAGGGCGAGAGGGGCCGCGGCTAGTGCCAGCTCGGCTCGGTCTCGATCTCGGTGCGGTCGCCCGACCACAGGGTGTGGAAGATGCCGTCCTTGTCGATGCGCTTGTAGGTGTGCGCGCCGAAGAAGTCGCGCTGCCCCTGCACGAGGGCGGCGGGCAGGCGCTCGGCGCGCAGCCCGTCGTAGTAGGCCAGCGACGACGAGAACGCGGGGCTGGGGATGCCGGCCTCGGCGGCCGAGACGACGACGCGGCGCCACGCGCCCTGCGCGGCGGTCACGGCGTCGCGGAAGTACGGCGCGAGCACCAGGGCCACGAGGTCGGGGTCCTCGGCGTAGGCCTCGGTGATGCGGCCGAGGAACCGGGCGCGGATGATGCAGCCTGCGCGCCAGATCTTCGCGATGTCGCCCTTCTTGATGTCCCAGCCGAACTGCTCGGCGCCGGCGATGATCTCGTCGAAGCCCTGCGAGTAGGCGATGATCTTCGAGGCGTAGAGCGCCTGGCGCACGTCCTCGATGAACGCGTCGGGGTCGGAGGGCTTCCAGGCCTCGCTGTTGGGCCCGGGCAGCACGCCGGCGGCGGCCGCGCGCTGATCGGCCTTGGAGGACAGCGAGCGGGCGAACACGGCCTCGGCGATGCCGGAGACGGGAACGCCGAGGTCCAGTGCGTTCTGCACGGTCCATGCGCCAGTGCCCTTGGCGCCGGCGGCGTCGAGGATGACGTCGACGAGCGGCTTGCCGGTCTCGGCGTCGGTCTGGCGCAGCACCTGGGCCGTGATCTCGATGAGGTAGGACTCGAGCTCGCCGGTGTTCCACTCGTCGAAGACGTCGGCGATCTCGGCGGGCGTCTTGCCAGTGCCGCGGCGGATCAGGTCGTAGGCCTCGGCGATCAGCTGCATATCGGCGTATTCGATGCCGTTGTGCACCATCTTCACGAAGTGGCCCGCGCCGTCGGTGCCGACGTGGGTCACGCACGGCTCGCCGTCTTCGGCGCGGGCGGCGATCGACTCGAGGATCGGGCCGAGCGTCTTGTACGACTCGACCGAGCCGCCGGGCATGATCGACGGGCCGTTGAGCGCGCCCTCTTCGCCGCCGGAGATACCGGTGCCGACGAAGTGGATGCCCGTCTCGCGGATCGCCTGCTCACGGCGGATCGTGTCGTGGAAATTCGCATTGCCGCCGTCGACGATGATGTCGCCCGGCTCGAAGACCTTCGTGAGCTCGTCGATCACGGCATCCGTGCCCCTGCCCGCCTGCACCATGATGATCGCGGTGCGTGGGCGCGCCAGCGACGCGGCGAACTCCTCGTAGTCGTGCGCGGCGACGAAGCCCGCCTCGGGGTGCTCGGTGATCAGCGTCTCGGTGCGCTCCCACGAGCGGTTGAAGACCGCCACCTTGTTGCCCTCGCGCGAGGCGAGGTTGCGGGCGAGGTTCGACCCCATCACCGCAAGGCCGACGACACCGATATTTGCCACGGACTGCTCTGTCATGTGCTCAGCCTAGACAGAATAGAGACATGGATTCCGCGACGTCTGTCACACTGCAACCGATTGTTCTCATGGGCGTCAGCGGATCGGGGAAGAGCACCGTCGGCGAGAGCCTCGCCGCGGCATCCGGTCGCATCTTCATCGACGGCGACGACCTGCACCCGGCTGCCAACAAAGAGAAGATGGCGGCGGGCATCCCGCTCACCGACGACGACCGCTGGCCGTGGCTGCGCCGCATCGGCGAGCGCCTGGCGGTCGGCGACGGCGTGATCATCGCCTGCTCGTCGCTCAAGCGCACCTACCGCGAGCTGTTGCGCGAGTACGCGCCCGACGCGTACTTCGCCCTGCTGAGCGGAACGCGCGAGCTGCTCGCCGAGCGTCTCGCCGGCCGTCATCACGAATACATGCCGACCACCCTGCTCGATTCGCAGCTCGCGACGCTCGAGCCGCTCGGCGCCGACGAGCGGGGCGGGGTCTTCGACATCGCCCGCCCGGTGGGCGAGCTCGTCGCCGAGATCCGCGACGCGCTCGCCGCAGACCAGCCCGTCGACATCGCAGCGCCGGCGCCGGGTGACATCATCTGCGAGTGAGGCGACGCCTCAGCGGGCGCCCACCCGGCGCTCGGTAGGCTCAGAGGATGCCAGGCACCGAGCGCCGCACGCGCATGACGCCCGAGGAGCGACGCAAGCAGCTGATCGCTCTGGGCGTGAACTCGCTCGCCGACCGGCCCCTGGAAGACGTCACGATCGAGTTCCTCGCGGCCGAGGCGGGTGTCTCGCGCGGGCTGGTGTTCTACTACTTCAGCTCGAAGACCGGGCTGCACCACGAGCTCGTGCGCGCCGCGCGTGACAGCCTCATGCGCGCGACCGAGCCGCGGCCCGAGCTCGGCCCGGCCGAGCGGCTGCACGACACGCTCGAGCGCTTTGTGACGTTCGCGCGCGACCACCGGCAGACGTTCTATTCGCTCGTTCGCGGGGCGGCGTCCGGCGACGAGACGGTGCGCACGATCGTCGACGAGGTGCGCTCGGCCCAGGCCGAGCGGCTGTCGGTCATGTTCGGCGAGCTCGGCGTCGCGCCGAGCTCGCGGCTGTACGTCGCTCTGCGCGCCTGGGTGTCACTCGCCGAGCAGGCTCTGGTCGACGGCGCGGTGAACCATGAGCTCGGCCACGACGAGCTGGTCGTGTTCCTCGAGCGCAGCTGCCTCGCGGTGGTCGACCTCGCCTCGGCGCAATCCCGCGCCTGAGGCATCCGCCGCACTCGCCCGCCCCTTATTTGACCGGTTGTCAATAGGCTTGTAACCTCAACAGGGCAAGACAGAGTGGTCTTGCCACCGTTCCAAAGGGGGAGCAATGAACTTCAAGAGCATCGTGAAGTCGCGCGGGGGGCGCATCGCGATGGTCGCCGTTCCGGTGGGAATCGCAGCGGCGGTCGTCATGGGCGGGGTCGCCCAGGGGGCCGTGCCGGTCTCGTTCTCCATCTCGGGTCAGTCCTTCACCATGGGCGGCACCGAACTCGACGGCACCTCGTTCTCGCAGTACGGCGGCGTCGCCAAGCTGCAGGACGGAAAGCAGGTCCCGGTTGCCATCGCGAACATCGGCAGCGCCACGATCGCGAACCTGTGCCAGCAGGTCGTCACCGACACCCCGCTCGGCAAGGTCGGGCTGGTCATCACGGCGGGCGACCAGGCCGGCGCGCCCGTGAAGGCCCAGAACCTGCAGATCGGCATGACCGACCTCAAGGGCGACGCGGTGTTCAGCAACATCCGCATCGGCACCGACGCCGCCTCGGTCGTCACCAGCGCCAAGGGCTCCGCGGGCGACTTCGCTCAGGACTCCGAGGGCATCACGCTGAAGAACTTCTCGCAGACGGCCTACAGCACGACGGCCGGCACCCTGGCGCTGTCGAACATGCACCTCAAGGTCGTGACCGACGGCAGCGGCTGCCCCGGCAAGTAAGGCACGCGACTCGTGACGACACGACGCGCCACCTTCGCGCGTTGGCGCCGAGAGCGCCCGTTCTGGGGCGCGGTGCTGATCGCGATCGGCGGCATCGAGGAGTTCTTCTCTGGCCAGCTCGACATCGGGAAGATCCACATCCAGCTGGGGCTCGAGGGTCTGCAGGCGCTGGTGGTCCCGGCGATTCTGGTGCTTCTCGCGATCCTCATCGCACTCATGCCGGTGCACCGTATCTTCTACGGCGTCATCGCGCTGCTGCTGTCGCTGTACTCGTTGATCGGCGTGAACCTCGGCGGCTTCATCATCGGCATGCTGCTGTCGGCGGTCGGCGGCATCCTCGTCGTCGCGTGGGTGCCGAAGACCCAGGCAGAGGCGATGCGGGCGGATGCCTCGCCAGAACCCGCCCGCCAGGAACCCGCCCATTCGCGGGTGCTTCACGGCGAGGGCCATGCGGAGCCGGTGATCCCGCCCTCGCTGCGCACGCCCTCGGCCTCGGGCGACGAGACCCCGGGGCCCGACACCCCGCGTCGCCGTCGCGTGATGCGTGGGGGTACCGCAGCGGCCGTCGCCGCGCTGACGGTCGCGCTCGCCGCAGCGGCTCCGCAGCAGGCGCGGGCGGCTGAGCCGGCCGCCGTGCAATCGGGCTGCGTGCTGCTGATCTTCTGCTCGCCGGACCCCTCGCCGTCGCCCACACCCACGCCGAGCTCCACGACTCCCGCCCCGAGCCCCACCCCATCCTCGGGCTCGGGCGGGTCCCTCATCGAACCCGATCCGAGCGGCGGCACCTCCGTCCAGATCCCTGGCCAGAGCGGCGGCTCGGTTCCGGCCCGCGGCCAGACGCCGACGACGACCGCGCCCGCACCGAGCGACCCGACGACGCAGACGCCGCTCGTCGCCATCGGCGCCGACAACGATCACGGCATCTTCACGACCCCGTCGGCCAACACCTGGGGTGACACGCTGAGGATCGCCGGCCCGAGCCAGGTCGGCATCGTCACCGTTCCGCTGGCGAACGGCGCCCGGGCGACCGCGATCCGCGTCGAGTGCGACGAGCTCACGATCGGCAACTTCCACCTCGACTCCTCCAACCGGCAGGAACTGGTGAACCTCGACACCCACGGCATGACGCTCAAGGGTCACGCCGTGATCTGGATCGACCGCATCGGCACGAAGTACGGCGACGGCGAGGGGCTCGACAAGAGCCTCCAGGCGAACCCGCTCACGCTCGAGGCGCTTATGACACTTCTCGGGCAGGGGCACATGGTGCTTGGCCTGATCGGGGCGCAGGCCGACACCCTCAGCTACTCGGACTTCCACGAGACGGCGGCTCTGCAGAGTTCGGGGGTGCCCTCGGGCGACTAGGCGCCGTCGTCTCAGAGCGTGAAGGCGGCGTCTCAGAGCTTGAAGACGGCCCGGGGCTGCTCGTCGACCAGTCGGCGGGCGACCTCGAGCGCGTCGTCTTCGCTGAGCTGGTGCGTCACGACGAGGGACGCGAGGTACGCGGCATCCGCCCGTCGTGACATGTCGTGACGCGCCGGAATCGAGCAGAACGCGCGAGTGTCGTCGATGAAGCCGCTGGTCTTCGCGAAGCCGGCCGAGTCGGTCACGGCCGCCCGATAGCGGGCGATCGCGGCGGGAGAGTCGAGGAACCACCACGGCGCCCCGGCGAACACGCTCGGGTAGAACCCCGCGAGCGGTGCGATCTCGCGGCTGAACAGTGTCTCGTCGACGGTGAACAGCACGAGGTGGAACCCGGGCGCCGTGCCGAAGTCGGCGAGCAGAGGCGCGAGCGGCAGGGTGTAGGCGCCGACGGCGGGCAGGTCGTGGCCCGTGTCGGGGCCGAAACGGTCGAAGGTCGGGCGGTGCGTGTTGCGGTACACGCCCGCGTGTAGCTGCATGACGAGCCCATCGTCGACGGACATCTCGGCGAAGCGATAGAGCAGGTTGGCGCGATAGGCCGAGGCCTCGCCGGCGCTCACCTCGCCGGCGAGCCCCGCCCGGTGGATCCGCTCGGCATCCGCGTCGTCGAGCGGGGTCGCGTCGGCGATGAGCACCCCGGTGTCCGTGGCCGTCGCGCCCGCCGTCTGGAAGAACGCGCGCCGGCTGCGCAGGGCGTCACGCAGCCCGGCGTAGCTGCCGGTGTCGATTCCGGATGCCTCGGCGAGCGCCTCGAGCGCGGGTGTCCACGCCGCGGTACCCGGCGTCATGTAACGGTCGGCGCGGAACGTCGGCACCACCCGCCCGTGGAACGCCGGATCCTCGCGCAGCGCGAGGTGCGCCGACAGGTCGTCGGCGGGGTCGTCGGTCGTGGCGAGCACCTCGATGTTGAAGCGCTCGAACAGCGCGCGCGGGCGGAACCCGGGCTCGGAGAGGCGGGCCTCGAGCTCGTCGTAGATGCGGTCGGCGGATGCCTCGTCCAGCTGCTCCTCGATGCCGAACACCTCGGCGAGTTCGCTCTCGAGCCAGAACCGTACGGGGGTGCCGAGGAACGCGTCCCAGTGCCGGCACAGCAGGCGCCAGACGGCGCGGCCGTCGGCACCGCCCGCACCGACGCCCAGCTCGTCGAGGGGGACGCCCTGGGCGTGCAGCAGGCGGGTGACGTAGTGGTCGGGGGCGATGAAGAGCGCCGCCGGGTCGGGGAACCGCTCGTCGTCGTGCAGAGTTCGCGCATCGACGTGCCCGTGCGGCGACAGGATGGGCGCGGCCGCCACCTCGGCGTACAGGCGGCGGGCGACCTGCCGGGTGGCCGGGTCTGCGGGGAACAAGCGGTCGGGGTGCGGTGACAGCGCGCTCATGCGGGGCAGTCAAGCAGCAGGCATCCGCGGGAACAAACGTTTGCCGAACCTTGCCACGCCACCCGCTCTCGGCATTCTCCGAGCTATAGATGCAATCATGCATACATGACCGTATACAAGATCACGTCCGCACGTCGCGTCGGCCCGAGCCCGTGGCTCGTGCCCGCGATCTTCCTCGACCTGGCCCTGGTGACCGCCTTCACGATGGTGGGGCGCATGATCCATGGCTACGACCTCGGCTTCCTGGGCGTCGCCCACACGGCATGGCCGTTCCTCGTCGGCACGCTGCTCGGCTGGGCGGTCAGCCTCGCGTGGCGTCGCCCGTTCGCGATCCGCTCGTCGGGCATCCCGATCTGGCTCGTCACGATCGGTGTCGGCATGCTGCTGCGCTTCGTGAGCGGCCAAGGGGTCGCGCTGCCGTTCGTGATCGTCGCGCTCGTCTTCACGGGCGTGGTGCTGCTCGGGTGGCGGGCGATCGCGAAGCCGTTCGCGCGCCGCTCGGCTCTGCTCTCGAGTTGACCGGTGCCGCCGGCCCTGTCGACGCCCTGATGGTGAGGTGCGTCGGCAGGGTCGCGCTGCGCCGCGGAGCCTGACCGCCGAGCTGTTCGAGCAGCAGTTTCACCGCGGCGCGCCCCGCATGGGCGATCGGCGCGGTGATGGTCGTGAGCGGCGGGTGGCAGAAGTCCGCCCCGAAGATGTCGTCGCAGCCGACGACGCTCAGATCCTCCGGCACGCGGACGCCGCGTTCGGCGAGGCGGCGCAGCATGCCGATCGCGAGCAGGTCGTTGAACGCGAGGCACGCC
>NZ_JBLRDT010000122.1:0-7991 GCF_057512245.1 Gryllotalpicola sp. CP2-P1 | reverse complement strand
CGCAGGCTTCCGCGTCGAGGCTCGGCTGCCGGTCGAGGCGTCGCCGTGATCCGCGTCGTGGTCGCCGATGATCAGGCGCTGATCAGGGCCGGGTTCCGCAGCCTGATCGAATCCGAGCCGGATCTCGAGGTGGTCGGCGAGGCCGGCACCGGCCGGGCCGTGCTCGACCTGGCGCGAGCGGCGCGGCCCGACGTCGTGCTGATGGACATCCGCATGCCCGACGGCGACGGCCTCTGGGCCACCGAGCAGATCGCGGCCGACCCGGCTCTGGCATCCGTTCACGTCGTCATCGTCACCACGTTCGAGCTCGACGAGTACGTCGCGCGCGCCCTCAAAGCGGGGGCGAGCGGATTCCTCGTCAAGGACACCGAGCCCGTCGACCTGCTGCGGGCGGTGCGCGTCGCGGTCGCCGGTGAGGCGCTGCTCTCGCCCGGCGTCACGAAGCGGCTGCTCGAGCAGGTGGCGGCCGGCCGTGCACCGGTCGATTCGTCGCGCCTCGACGTGCTCACCGAGCGCGAGCGCGAGGTCCTGCGGCAGGTCGGCCGAGGGCTCACGAATCAAGAGATCGGGGCGGAGCTGTTCCTCAGTCCCCTGACCGCGAAGACGCACGTGTCGCGCATCATGACGAAGCTCGCCGCGCGCGACCGGGTGCAGCTCGTCGTGATCGCCTACGAGACCGGCCTCGTTCCCTGAGCCTCGAGCGCGGAGGTCGGAGCGCGGGGCGCGGGGCGCGGGGCGCTGCTGGCATCATCGAACGGTGCCCCACGCCGTTCTCGTCGCGCTTCTGCTGCTCGTCGCGGGCATCGCCGCGGGCGTGATCGGAACTGCCGGGGGCATCACGAGCCTGGTCGCGTACCCCGCGCTGCTCGCCACGGGCATCGCGCCGCTCGCGGCGAACGTCACGAGCTCGGTGGCGCTGCTCGGCAGCGGGCTCAGCTCGGCCGGCAGGGCGGCGCGAGACCTCGTGGGCCACGGCGAGACGATCCGCCGCTGGGCCCCCGTCGGTGCCGCGTTCTCGCTCGCGGGCGCGCTGCTGCTGCTCGTCACTCCGGGGCACGTGTTCGACCGGATCGTCCCGTTCCTCGTGCTCGCCGGCTCGCTCGCCCTGGTGCTGCAGCCCGCGATCACGCGCTGGCAGAGTGCGCGCGGCCACCGGTGGCGCGGCGGTGCGGTGTTCGGCGGTCTCGGCGCGGTCACGCTCTACAACGGCTACTTCGGCGCCGGTTCAGGCATCCTTCTGATTGCCCTGCTGCTCTTCACCCGCGAGCCGGTGCTGCACCGCGCCAACGCGATGAAGAACGTGATCCTCGTCGCCTCCGACATCCTTCCCGCCGCACTGTTCATCGCAGCCGGCGGGGTGGTGTGGTCGGCGGCTATCCCGCTCGGCCTCGGCACGGTGATCGGCGGTCTGATCGGGCCGTCCGTCGCGCGGCGCGTGCGGCACGACATTCTGCGGTGGCTCATCGCCGCGTGCGGCTTCGCGCTCGCGATCTGGCTCTTCGTGCGCGCCTGAGCCGCCGCGGCCGGCACCGCGCTGCTCCCTGCGGAGTACGCGCGGTCACTCCCCCGGGCAGATTCGCGCGGACCGGCGCTTCGCGACGCTGGACTCAGTTCAGTTGGCACCGCGAAAGGAAACCCTCATGAACACCGCACTCGCAGCGGCCACCGTCGCCCACTGGGGCGGCCCCGGCCCGTTCTTCCCGTTCTTCATCTTCATTCCGCTGTTCTGGATCGCGGTCATCGTCGCACTCGCGATCGTCTTCGGCCGTCGGCGCCGTGCCATGTGGGGCTACTGGCACGAGCAGGGCGCCGGCTCGGCCGAGCAGACGCTGGCGCAGCGCTACGCCAACGGCGACATCGACGAGCAGGAGTACCGCGCCCGCCTCGAGGTGCTGCGTGCGAACCGCCCGCAGTTCGGGCCCGGCGGCCCGCGCTGAGCTCAACCCGTCGGTCAAGTAGGTCGCTCTGCGCCTCCCCCGCTGGTCGAGTAGGTCGCTCTGCGCCTCCCCCGCCGGTCGAGTAGGTCGCTCTGCGCCTCCCCCGCTGGTCGAGTAGGTCGCTCTGCGACCGTATCGAGACCCCCTTCTGGCAAAGAAAGCGTCTCGATGCGCCCCTCGCGCTACTCGACCAGCGGGCGAGGTGGCTGTAGCCTCGACGAAGTCGTCCACAATCGATGCCCGGAAGGAGTGATGAGCATGACTGAGATCTTCAGCGCCTCCGTGTCCACTTCCTTCCCTGAGGCCGCGCTCTAAGCAACCAACGCGGCCTCCCTCGCATTGGAGACCGCAGTGTCTGTATTCGGCGACGACTTCGTCGTCCCCACCTTCGCCTACGCCGACGTCACTCTCGGCGAAGGCCAGCGCTGGTCGACCTGGCCGGCGACCATGCCCACCGAGCGCGGGCCCGAGCCGCGCCCCGACTGGCTCGTCACCTCGGCGGCCGCCATCGATACCGAGCTCGGCATCGTCAAGACGGGCAAAGAAGCCGACCTGTTCCTGATCGAGCGGGCGGTGCCGGATGCCTCGCCCGGCGTGCCCGGTCAGACATCCGTTCTGGCCGCCAAGCGGTACCGATCGGTCGAGCAGAGCGACTTCCACCGTTCGAGCTCCTACACGGCAGGGCGGCGCGAGCGGCGCAGCCGCGACCAGCGCGCGATCGAGCGGAAGTCGGCATACGGCCGCACCGTCGCGGCAGGGCAGTGGGCCGCCGCCGAGTTCGGCGCTCTCTGCGAGTTCTGGCGCCGCGGGCTGCCGGTGCCGTACCCCGTGCAGATCTCGTACACAGAGATCCTCATGGAGTTCATCGGCGAGGACGGCGTCGCCGCCCCGCGGCTCGCGAACGCCGTGCTCTCGCACGCAGAGCTCGTCGACTGCTTCGACCAGGTGATCGCCATCTTGCACGGCTTCGCGGCGGCGCAGACCGCGCACGGCGATCTGTCGCCCTACAACCTGCTCGTGCACCACGGCCGCGTCGTCGTGATCGACCTGCCGCAGCTCGTCGACGTCATCGCCAACCCGAACGGCTTCGAGCTGCTCGAGCGCGACGTGCGGAACGTCTGCACATGGTTCGAGCGGCAGGGGGTGCCGAACGACGCCGATGCGCTCTTCGCCCAAGTCTGTGCAGAGATCTTCGCGTAGCCGCGCGCGGCGTCAGCAACTCACCCGCTGGTCGAGTAGCTCGCTCTGCAACCCACCCGCTGGTCGAGTAGCTCGCTCTGCGACCGTATCGAGACCCTCTTCTCGCGAGGCCTCTGTGGAAAGCTCGCGCGCCGCATGCCCCGAGCGGCGAGACTTCCCTGATGCCAGCGGTCTACATGCTCGAGTGCGGCGACGGTTCCTTCTACGTCGGCAGCACGCGCAATCTCGAAGCCCGCATCCAGCAGCACATGGTCGGCGCGGGTTCCGAATACACGAGGTGGCGCATGCCGGTGAGACTCGTCTGGGCGATGGAACTCGACAGCGTGGCCAACGCGTACGCACTTGAGAAGCAGATTCAGGGGTGGGGCCGAGCGAAGCGAAGAGCGCTCGTCGAAGGGCGATTCGGCGACCTGAAGGCCCTGGCGAAGAAGAAGTTCGGCAAGCCTCCGGCGGTCGAGTAGCCCGCGCGAAGGCGCGTACCGACTCCCTTTCCTCGCCAGGAGCGGGTCTCGATACGCTCGTACCTCGCTACTCGACCAACGGGACCGGAGCGGGTCTCGATACGCTCGTACCTCGCTACTCGACCAACGAGACTGCAGCGGGTCCCTCCTCGCTGCTCGGCCGGCGGCGCTTCCTACCAGTCGTGCATCGAGCCGTCGAGGAGGCGGTTGACCGGCAGATACGCCGCTTCGTACGGGAACGATGCCGCCGCCTCGTCGTCGTAGCTGACACCGAGGCCCGGCTCCTCCGACGCGTCAAGCATGCCGCCGGCGAACGAGTACGTGGTGTGGAACACGTCGTGCGTGGCGGGCGCGTGCTGCATGTACTCCTGGATTCCGAAGTTCGGAATGGCCAGCCCGAGGTGGATCGCGGCTGCGAGCCCGACGGGCGAGACATCCGTCGGCCCATGGATCCCCGACTTGATCTGGTACACGCTCGCGTAGTCGAAGATCCGGCGCAGCCCCGTGATGCCGCCCGCGTGCGTGATGGGGCTGCGCACGTAGTCGATGAGCTGCTCTTCGATGAGCGTCTTGTAGTCCCAGATCGTGTTGAACACCTCGCCGATGGCGAGCGGGGTGGTCGTGTGCTGGCGCACGAGGCGCAGCGCGTCCTGGTTCTCGGCGGGCGTCACGTCTTCGAGCCAGAACAGGTCGTAGGGCTCGAGGGATTTCCCGAGCTTCGCCGCCTGGATGGGGGTGAGCCGGTGGTGGCCGTCGTGCAGCAGCGGCAGCTCGGGCCCGAACTCGTTCCGCACCGCCTCGAACACGCCGGGAATGTGCCTGAGGTACGCCCGCGTGTCCCAGCTCTCTTCGACGGGCACGGCATTGCGGCGCGCCGGCTCGTAGTCGTAGCGCTCATCGGTGCCGGCGTCTGCCCCGGCCCGCGCATTCGCGGACGACGCGACGCCGTAGACCGAGGGCAGGCCGGGGATGCCCGTCTGGACGCGGATGGCCCGGTAGCCCTCGTCCTGGTGCTCACGGATCGAGTCGAACAGCTCGGGCAGCTCGGCCCCCGAGGCGTGCCCGTAGACGAGCAACCCGTTCCGCGATCTGCCGCCCAGCAGCTGGTAAAGCGGCAGACCTGCCACCTTCGCCTTGATGTCCCACAGGGCCGTGTCGACGGCGGCGATCGAGGCCATCGTGACGGGCCCGCGGCGCCAGTACGCGCCGCGGTAGAGGTATTGCCAGGTGTCCTCGATGCGGTGCGCGTCACGGCCGACGAGCAGCGGCACGACGTGCTCGCGCAGGTACGCGGCCACGGCCAGCTCGCGCCCGTTCAAGGTCGCGTCGCCGAGACCCGTCACGCCGTCATCCGTCGTGATGCGCAGCGTGACGAAGTTGCGCCCGGGGCTCGAGACGAGCACCTCGACCTTGTCGATCAACACGGGTGATTCCTTTCGTCGGGAGCGCACGGAGAGCGCTCAATCCACGCGCGCGAGCCGCGTCCTCACGATCTCGTCGAACGCTTCGATGGTCGCCTGGCATGCCTCGCCGGGTTCCAGCCCCGCCTCGACCCGCGCCGCCATGATGGCCCGCTGTCGCTGCGCGAGCTTCTCGCGGCCCTGCCGCGCGATCTGCTCGAGCCGGTGGGCGATGCGCGGGTTGGCGAAGCGCGGGCGAAGGGCCGCCAGTGCGGCATCCGTCTCGTCATCGGCGAAGCCCAGCACCGGCCGCACCTCGGCCCAGAGCTGCTCGACGACGGCGCGCACCTCGTCGTCGGCCCAAGCCTGGTCGATGGTCTCGAGGCCGCGCAGCAGCCCGAGATAGGTCATGGTCGAGTGCGCGGCGTTCAGCAGCCAGAGCTTGCGCCGCTCGAACGGTGCCACGTCGTCGACGAACCGCACCCCCACGCGGTCCCAGGCGGGCCGCCCCGCGGGGAACTCCCCGGCGATGACCCATTCCGAGAAGGGCTCGGTGATCACCGTGAGCGGGTCGCTCGAGCGCGGCGTGA
The DNA here is from genome assembly GCF_057512245.1 of Gryllotalpicola sp. CP2-P1. Classification (NCBI taxonomy): domain Bacteria; kingdom Bacillati; phylum Actinomycetota; class Actinomycetes; order Micrococcales; family Microbacteriaceae; genus Gryllotalpicola; species Gryllotalpicola sp. CP2-P1. Next base: position 2,403 of record NZ_JBLRDT010000122.1, on the reverse strand, counting down.
TGCGATCGACCATCGTCGACGGGAACGTCACGTTGCCCTCGACCCAGCGCGCGAGATCGGGGTCGGATGCCTCGGCCAGCCGCACCAGCGCCCCGTGCAGCACCTCGCCGTTGCCCGCGAGGTTGTCGCAGCTCACGAGAGCGAGCGGTCCCGCTCCGGCTCGGCGACGCACCTCGAGGCCCGCGAGCAGCCGCCCGGGGGCGCGCGAAGCCGCAGGGTCATAGCCAGCCTCGGTCACGGTGACCGTCACGACGGCGAGCTCGGGCTCAGAGAACACCGCGGCCCAGGCATCCTCATCGTCGCCCGAGAACGACGCCGCGACGGACGCGATCTTCGTGGCGCGGTCGCCCTCGGCGCCGCGCTCGACCAGCGTGTACCGGTTGCCGGCCGCGGTCATCGCCTCGGCGAGCGCGCGTGAGCGGCCGGTGAACGCCGTGTAGTGCCACTGCTCGGCCGAGCCGAGCGCGTTCGCCCGCTCGGTGTACCACGCCTGGTGCGCGCGGAAGAAGGCGCCGAGGCCGAGATGGGCGAGCCGCGTCATGCCTCGACGTCGGGCCCTTCGCTCTGTGCGGCCTCGAGCGACTCGGCCTCTGCGGCCTCGGCGGCGACCCACTCGGCCCACATCAGCGCGCGCTGATACGAGCCGTGCAGGAACTGCAGGCTGTCGAGCAGGCGCTCGTCCCGCGGGGTGCTCACGTCGGTGAAGTCCTCGAGCGTCACCCAGCCGTCGTAGCCGATCGACACCAGAGCCCGGAACAGCCAGTCGATGTCGACCTGCCCGTCGCGCAGGCTCGACCAGTTGTGCTCCCACATGATCTGGCTGTCGGGGCCCTGCTGGCCGTTCGGCCACCACACGGCGTTTTTGACGTGCACGTGGGCGAGGTACTCGCCGAGGATCTGGAACGCGGTGCCGAGGTCTTCGAAGCCCTCGATGACCTGGTTGCCGACGTCGTGGATGACGCCGATGCGCTCGGGGTCGAGCCCCTCGACGAGGCGATAGGCGGCCGAGGCGCTCGAGACGATCGTGCCGTGGTGCAGCTCGACGAGCACCTTGACACCGTGCGCGGCGGCCCGCTCCACCGCCCACTCGAGGTCGGCGCGGGCGGCCGCGAAGGTCGCGCGGTAGTCGGCCACCGGCACGTGAGGCAGGGTGACGCGCACCTGCCCCGCGCCGAGTGCGGCGGTCGCGGCGAGCAGGCGCTCGACGTCGTCGTGATCGGATGCCTGCGCGTAGCCCCCGATGGCGGAGAAGTCGAGCCCGGCCTCCCTGGTGATGCGCAGGATCTCGGGCACGGCTTCCTCGAGACCGGTCAGCGGCCAGGTCGCCCGGTTGCCTGCCCAGTAGCCCGGCTCGTCGGCCTCGTCCTGATCGGTGATGCGCCACTCGATGCCGTCCCAGCCTTGGGCGGCGATCGCTGCGGCCGCCTCCTGCGGGGTCCATTCAGGGGTCGAGGCGGTGAAGACGGAGAAGCGCATCAGGACGGTTCCTCTGCAGGGTTCGGGTCGAAGGTGACGTCGTCGTGGGCGCCCCCGAGGATCTCGTCGATGCCGACCTCTACACCGAGGGCGGCCGAGACGTAGAGCGCACGCACTACTGCCAGCGAGAGTAGCGCCTCTTCGACCCCCACCGCGGGCGCGCGCCGCTCGCGGATCGCCGCCACGATGTCGTCGTACTGCCTGCGGTGCGCCTGCGCGAACGCGTCGTCGGGAAGCCGAGCGCCTGCGAGGTGCTCGGGCGGCACGAGCTGCGCCGCGAGGTTGCGCGGCCCGCCGCGGGTCGGGTCGGCGTTCGAGTCGGGCGCCGACCCGTCGTCGCCCAGCCCGCGCGCATAGAAGTACTCGAGCTGGTCGTGGTCGATGAGCGCAGAGCCCCGCGACCCGTGCAGGTTGAGCCGGACGCTCAGACCCGGGAACGCCGCGGTGGTGGTGTGCAGCACGGCGATCGCCCCGCTGTCGAAGCGCACCGTCGCGGCGAGCGTGTCCTCGACCTCGATGCCTGTGTGCGCGAGCGCCGCGGCGTAGGCGAACACCGCGACGGGCCGCCCCAGGAACCACACGAGCAGGTCGACCGTGTGCACGCCCTGGTTCATGGTCGAGCCGCCGCCGTCGAGCGCCCAGGTGCCGCGCCACTCTCCCGAGTCGTAGTACTCCTGGCTGCGCCACCAGCCGACCGTCGCCACAGCACTCGTCAGCCGGCCGAGGCGGCCGCCGTGCGCGGCATCCGCCACGACGACGGAGGCGGGGTCGAAGCGGTGCTGGCTTATCACGCTCACCACCTGCCCACGGGCGGATGCCTCGCGTGCGGCCTCTCGCAGCGCGAGCGCCTTCCCCACGGTCGTGTCGACCGGCTTCTCGATCACGACGTGGCAGCCCGCCGCGAGCGCCTCGAGCCCCAGCTCGACG
>NZ_JBLRDT010000121.1:0-8007 GCF_057512245.1 Gryllotalpicola sp. CP2-P1 | reverse complement strand
CGCTCGTCGTTTCTGGCGTCGACACGGGTGACGGGCTCTATTTCCCCATCATCAACGGCACCGGCGCCCCTGGCTCGTCGGTGACGGCGACCCAGGCTCCCGCGCCGGATGCGCCGGCGCTCGCCCGTCACCACACAGCGGCGATACTGCCTGCTGTCGCTCACCCACGGGCGGTCTTCGTGACGTCGATCGCGAATGTGACGCACAGCAGCTCGACGACGGTCGGATCCAGCGGCTCGTTCACGTTGGGCCCGCTCAGCTGGGTGCAGCCCGGCGCGGACGGCACTGTCCGCCTCATCATCACGCAGCGCGCCCCCACCGGGGACACGACTACGACGACCGTGACGGCGAAGATGCCGAAGCAGACGCTCGGCCTGTCGGCGCCGCTCGGCTCTGACGGTTCGCAGCTCACGATCACCGGTGTCGAGGGCGCCACCGTTCTGGTGCGCTTCTCAGACGGCACCGAGCGCCAGGTCGTGCTCAACGATTCCGGGCGTGGGGCGACCGCGATCCCGGCGCGGGCGACCTCGGCGACAGTTGCCTACGCCGACCCGAAGACCGGTAGGGACGGGCTTGCCCAGACGGTGCAGCTCGCGCAGCTGCCCGTGGCGAAGGCCTCCGGCAGCACGCCAGACAGCACCGGTGGTTCCAAGCCGGGTACGGGCAGCGGCACCGAGCCTGGCACAGGCAGCGGTACCGTCGGCGGCGGTACCGGCGAGGGCAACAGCAACCCGGGCAACCCGGGCGGCGGCAGCACCAGCCCGGGCAACGGCACCGGCACCGGCAACGGAACTGGAAGTGGCACCGGGAGTGGTGCCGGCACCGGGAATGGTGGCACTGGCGGCTCCGACAACGGCGGCAGTCCTGGCCAGGGCGGTGATAGCGGCAGCGGTGGTTCCGGCCAAGATGACCAGACCCCTCGGCAGGTGACCGATGTGAGTATCGACACGGGCGACCATAACGAGTTGTACCCGGTCATCAGTGGCAGCGGGATCGCCGGTGCAACCGTTTCCGTGGCCGTCGACGGTGGGCCGCCAACCTCACCGGTAGCCACTACCGAGGTGGATGACGACGGCCACTTCGTATTGCCTGAGCTGGACCATCTTCCTGAAGGCGCACAGACCGTCACTCTGTATCAGAGCGTGGACGGGTCAACATGGAGTGATGGGCTCAATGAGTCGATCACCCTGAACAGCCTGAACGTTGAGATCACTAAAACGTCAGATGGGCTCTTGGGTAGCAAGACCACGGCGGTTATTACCGGGGCATCCGGGGCGGAGGTCGCGATTAATGTCGATGGCCTGGTGCTCGTGGACGTGCCGTCGTCGAGGACACTGGATGGTGGTTCTGCCTCGATCGATCTGGGCTCGATCAGCGCGCTGGTTACGGTGACTGTGCACTATGTTGACCCGAACGACGCCGCGCGAATTGGCCCTGCGGCCAGCGCCAGCAACGCCCTCAGTATCGGGCTGTCTCTGCCGGCAATGGCGGTGACTCACATCGCAGCCGACGTCGAGCGGCTGTTCCGCCTCGAGCTGCGCGAAGTCTGACGCACCGAGACGTGCCGAAATGGTGCTCCGCCGCGGCGAGGCCCCATTTGGGAACGTCTCGGCGAGACATCCCGTCGCCCCTGCGGGCTCGGCCGCATCGGGAAGGGTTCCCTCGTTCACGTTTAGGGAGAGGGGGTCTCCATTCGGCTTCGCCGAGTCGACCAGCGGGCAGCCGAGTCGACCAGTCGGCAGCCGAGTCGACCAGTCGGCAGCCGAGCCGCCCAGCCAAAGCTCCGAGACGAGCGAACGAGCCGCCTACCCCCAGGCGGAGACCGGCGCCGCCACGATCGGCACGTTCACGGCGTGGAAGCGCGACCCGTAGCCGTAGTGGCTGCTGGCCCAGGGTGAGGCGATGATCGCCTGCTCGGTGACCGCGGGTGCGGAATCCGCTGCCAATGCATCGTGGATGCCGGCGAACAGCGAGCGGTCCAGCTGCTTCGCCACATAAGACGCAGCGATGCGCAGGTTCGCGTAGCTGCCGAAGCCGCCCCCGCCGCCCGAGCCGAGCCCGTTGTTCAGCGGGTTGTTGCGCAGGTACCAGCTCTGCGGCGAGTTCTCGGAGTCCATCCACTGCAGGATGACCGTGACGTTGTTCTGCGTGACCGGCAGCCCCGCGTCCTGCAGCACGAGGGCGGCCCAGTCGGCGTTGGTGACTCCGCCGACCGTGAGCGCCGGCGTGCCGCCCGGGCTGGTGAAGGTGGACGACTCGAAGGTCGTGTTCTCGACGGCGTCGCCCTTGACGTCTGAGCGTACGGTCAGCGACTGCGTGTGCGCGAGCAGCTGGCTCGCATAGAGCGTGTGCGAGCTCACGGTCGCGGCATCCGCCGGAATCGCGACCAGGGCGCTGCCGACGAGCAGCAGCGTCGCCGCCCCGGCGGTCGCCATGTGGCCGCGCGAGCGGGTGCGCTCTGCGCGCCTGCGGCCCTGGGCCTTCCCCTTCGAAGCGGGAGGAGCCTGGCGCAGCGATCGGCGGGTGGGGAAATCGGTCATGGAATCAGCGGGGGTGCGATGAAGGGGTCGGAATCACCACGGTTCGATCCGCGCCCTGTACGGGGGTAGGACGCGACTTTGCGAGGGTAGCAAACGACCCTGGCACCGGCCAGAGGCAGGTGAGCGGCGCTAGATCCAGCTCTTCCGCTTGAAGACGACATAGAGGATGCCTGCTGCGACGACCATCACCGCCGCACTCGCCACGAACCCCCACCACGTGCCGTAGCCCGGGTACGGCACGTTCTGCCCGAAGTAGCCGGTGACCGCCGTCGGCACGGCGATGATCGCGGCCCAGCTGGTCAGCTTCTTCATGACGTTGTTGAGGCGCGAGTCCTGCAACGAGAGGTTCGTCTCGAAGAGGGCCGAGACCATGTCGCGCACGGACTCGGTCCACTCGGTGACGCGCAGCACGTGGTCGTAGAGGTCGTCGTACGACGCGTCGAGCTCGCGCGGCGACCCCGCGTCGCGGCGGTGGCGCAGCACGCCGTTCACCACCTCGCGCATCGGCAGCACGATGCGGCGCAGCTGCACGAGCTCCTTGCGCAGGCGATAGGTGGCGCGCTGCACGCGTGTGGCGAGGACCCGCTCGTCGAACAGCACGTCCTCGAGCCCCTCGATCGCGTCGTCGAGCACCTGCACCGCGTCGAAGTGGCTGTCGACGACGGCATCGAGCAGCCCGTGCACGAGGGCGCCGACACCGTAGCGCAGCAGATCCGAGTTGTCGTTCCACCGCGCGACGAGCTCGTCGATGTCGAACTCGGGGCTGCGCACCGTGATGAGCCCGTGCTCGAACACGAAGGCCGACACCTTGTCGAGCCGCAGGCGCCCGGCGCGGTCGTCGTCGTCCGGCTCGTTCTCGGTGTCGTAGGCGGCGGCGTATGCCGTGAAGAAGGTGTGGCTCGCATAGCGCAGTGCCTTCGGCCGCTCGACGTGCGCGATCGCGTCTTCGACGGCGTTCGGGTCGAGGCTGAGCTCGCCTGCGAGCGCCTTCAGATCGGAGTGGTCGGGCTCGCACAGGTCGACCCAGGTGAGCACGTCGTCGCGGGCGAGGTAGTCCGAGATCTGCTCGAACGGGAAGTCCGTCGCGATCACGTGACCGTCGTGGTCCCACACGAGCGAGCGCAGCGTCCCCATGGGCGCAACGCTACCCGCGGTCAGATGCCGGCGGCGGCGATGAGCGCCTCGGCGGCCGCGCGGGCATGGCGCGCGGCATCCGTCGTGCCTGCGATCGCGGCAGTGGTCTGCGCGCCTTCCGCGAGGATCGCGAGTTGAGGGCCGAGGGATGCCGGGCCGCCGGCCGCCTGCACGAGGGAGTCGACGTAGCGCTGGAAGTCGGCCTTGTGATCGCGCACGGTCTCGGCCACGCGCGGGTTGGCGGCACCGAGCTCGCCGAAGGCGTTGATGAAGCCGCAGCCGCGGAAGTCGGACTCGTCGAACCACTCGGCGAGGTAGTCGTAGACCGCGAGCAGCTTCGCGCGCGGCTCGCGGATCGCGTCGACCTTGGCCGTCACGCCCTCGGTCCACATGCGGTGGCGCTCGCCGAGCACGGCGATGATCAGCTCGTCCTTCGCGGGGAACTCGTTGTAGAGCGCACGCAGCGAGACGCCGGCCGCGTCGCGCACCGCATCCATGCCGACCTGGCCGATTCCGCGGGCGTAGAACAGCTCGTCCGCGGCGTCCACGATCTTCTGCCGGCGGCCCTCTTCCGTGGTCTTCGCGTTCATGTGGCCAGTCTACTTGACAACGAGAACGATCGTTCTCTAGATTGGCTGACAGATGCGAGAACGACCGTTCTCAACAGTGCAGAAGGAGCGCGATTCCCATGAGCGGCAACCCCAAGAACATCTCCCTCGAACCGGCGGCGCAGGCATTCGTGGATGCCACGAGCGAGCCTCCGTTCCTCTATCAGCTCGCCCCTGAAGAGGGCCGCAAGGCCGTCGACGGCGTGCAGGATGAGCCGATCTTCAAGCCCGAGATCGACGAGGAATGGATCGAGATCCCCGGCGGCCCGACCGGCTCGGTCAAGGTGCGCATCGTGAAGCCCGTCGGCGTGACCGGCTCGCTGCCCGTCATCCTCTACACGCACGGCGCCGGCTGGGTCTTCGGCGACGCGCACACGCACGACCGCCTCGTGCGCGACCTGGCCATCGGCGCTCACGCCGCGGTCGTCTTCCCCGAGTACGACCGCTCGCCCGAGGCCCGCTACCCGCACGCGCTCGAGCAGGTCTGGGCGACCGCGCAGTGGATCGTCGCGTCGGGCGCCTCGAAGGGGCTGGATGCCACGAAGCTGGCGGTCGCCGGCGACTCGGTCGGCGGCAACATGACCGCCGCGCTGACGCTGCTCGCCAAAGAGCGCGGCGGGGTCGACATCAAGGGCCAGCTGCTCTTCTACCCCGTCACCGACGCGAACTTCGACACCCCCTCGTACGAGGAGTTCGCTGAAGGCTACTTCCTCACCCGCGAGGGCATGAAGTGGTTCTGGGACCAGTACACGACCGACGAGGCGCAGCGCGCCGAGATCACGGCGTCGCCGCTGCGCGCCTCGCTCGAGCAGCTGTCGGGTCTGCCCGCGGCACTCGTGATCACGGGCGAGGCCGACGTGCTGCGCGATGAGGGCGAGGCGTATGCCGCCAAGCTGCGCCGGGCCGGAGTGCCCACGACCGCCGTGCGCTACCAGGGCATCGTGCACGACTTCGTGATGGTCAACGGGCTGCACGACACCTTCGCCGCGAAGGGCGCGATCGCTCAGGCGGTGGCGTTCCTCAGCGACGTGCTGTCGGCGTAGGCATCCGCTCGCCGTCGCCGCCTCCACTCGCGCTGCTCGGATCCTCTTCACGCGCCTCGGATCCGAGCAGCGCGAAGCGGATCCGAGCGGCGCAACCGCGGGCGCCCCGGTCTGCGCCAGTGCGCGACCCGACGTAGGTTGGAGGGATGGTCAGAACTCCTGACGCGGGGCTAAGTGCCAACTCCGCGTCCTCCGCAGTCCCTGCTGTCTCCGCCTCCGACCGGGTCGCCACGCGCGTCACGCTCGCCTCACTCGTCGGGACCTCTCTCGAGTCCTACGACTTCTACGTCTTCAGCTACTTCAGCGCCCTGTTCAGCGCGTCGGTGTTCTTCCCCGCCGAGAACCACGCCGTGGGCACCCTCGCCGCGTTCCTCACGCTCGCGACCTCGTACCTCGTGCGCCCGATCGGCGCGATCGTCTTCGGGCACCTCGGCGACCGCATCGGCCGCCGCCGCACCCTGATCTGGACGGTCGGCATCATGGGAGTCTCGACGGCCCTCATCGGCGTGCTGCCGTCCTACGACCGCATCGGCATCTGGGCGCCGGTGCTGCTCGTCGCCCTGCGTGTCATCCAGGGCCTGTCGCTCGGCGGCGAGTGGGGTGGCGCGATCCTCATCGGCGTCGAGCACTCGACGGCCCGCCGCCGCGGGTTCTACGCCGCGATTCCGCAGCTCGGCTCGCCGATCGGCACCGTCATCGTCGGCGGGCTGTTCCTGCTGCTGAGCTCCACCATGAGCGCCGACGCGCTCGCCGGCTGGGGCTGGCGTCTGCCGTTCCTGTTCGCCCTGCCGCTGCTCGCTCTGTCGCTCTATCTGCGCGTGACGATCACCGAGACGCCGGTCTTCGCCGCGCTCCAGACGGCCCGGCGGGTCACGCGGCTTCCCGTCCTCGACGTCTTCCGCCGCCAGCCGGTCATGCTGGTCGTCGCGGTCGGCGCGGCCATGCTCGGCATCGGCTCGTACTCGCTGATGAACACCTATACGACGAGCTACGGCACCTCGGTGCTCGGCTTCCCACCCCAGGCCCTGTTCCTCGCGACGATCATCGGAAGCCTCGTCGAGATCGCGGCGATCCCGCTGTTCGGGCTGTGGGCCGACCGCATCGGCTCGGCCTGGATCGTCGCCATCGGCGCCGCCGCCACCCTCATGATCGCGTTCCCGATGTATGCCCTGCTGCCGCGCGCGACCTTCCTGATCCTCGCGGGCACGATGGTCGTCGGTGGCCTGCTGCCGACGCTCGCCTGGTCGGGGCTCGGCGGGTTGATGGCGGATGCCTTCGACCGCTCGATCCGCTACAGCGCACTGTCTCTCGCCTATGCCATCGCGGCGGCCCTCGCGGGGTTCGTGCCCCTGCTGACGCAGCTGCTCGCTGATGCCAGCCACAACGCGTGGTGGCACCCCGGCGTCATGCTCGGCGCGCTCTCGGTGATCACGCTCGTCAGCTCGATCGCGGCGGCGCGGGTCGCGCGGCGCCGGGCAGAGGACCGCCGCGACGAGGCCACCGTGCTCGCCGCGGAATCCGAGTCGGAGCCCGTCGCGGCCTGACGCGCCGCCGCCGTTCCCGCCGTTCCACCCCGTCTCGGGGCATCCCCAGGCTTCCCCAGGCGTCCCGGGGCATCCCCAAGCTTCCGCGGGCTCCCGGGGCTTCCGCGGGCATCCCCGGGCTTCCCCGGCGCATCCCCGGGCGTCCCCGGCGCGCCGCCCAAACTCACTCTTCGGGGCAGTTCGGGTCGCCTTTTCGGCGAAGAGACGGCCCGAACTCACACCTCGGGTGAATGAGGTGGATGACGTGGATGAGGTGGATGGAGGGGAAGGGGAACGGGGAAGGGCTAGGCGAAGGCGAAGATCGGGGGGACCACGACTGCCGCGGCCACGGCCCACGCTCCGTAGACCGGCAGGTAGCCGGTCTGCCACGCGAGGAGTCGTCTGGTCGAGGCATCCGCTCGGAATGCGCGGCGAGCGAGCAGCCAGGCCGTGCCGGCGAGCCCGACCAGCAGCACGAGGTTCACGCCGAGCGCGACCACGCGATTCGGCGTGAACCCGCCGTCGCCGATGCGGCCGAGCATCGCGGCGAGGGCGAAGCCGTTGAGTGCGAAGGCGGCGAGCACGAGCAGCAGCTGCAGGCGCTCCGTCCAGCCGGGGCGCGCGGTCGGCTGCTGCGCCGAGAGCACGTAGAGCACGAGCCCTGTGACCACCACCAGCAGCACGTCGACGACGATCAGCACCTCGCGATAGGCGCCGAAGCCTCCCGTCACCACGGCGCCGGCCAGCATCGCCAGCACGGCGATCGTGAACAGCGGCGTGAACACGCGGCCCAGCACGGGCGCCATGTTCTCGATGACCTCCTGCTTGGAATCGACGAGCCACGCCGCGACGACCGCTGCCCCTGCCGCCCCGCACGGCGCCACCCATTCGATGAGCACGGTCGACGGGTCGGCGCCGAGCGCCGAGAACACCGCCGCCGTGATGCCCATGAGCACCCCGCCGCCGAGAGCGATCAGCGCGAGATAGACGATCCACTCGCCGGTGAAGCGCACGAAGTCCATGCGGCCGGCCGCGGTGCGCCAGCCGGCGCCGGCGTAGAGCAGGCCGATCAGCAGCCACAGCACGATGGGCGCGTGCAGCCCGAAGATCACGAGCGTGTCGCCCCTGCCGCCGAACGGGTAGGCGAGCGCGAGCACGA
>NZ_JBLRDT010000120.1:0-8051 GCF_057512245.1 Gryllotalpicola sp. CP2-P1 | reverse complement strand
TCGGTGAAGGCCGGCTCGGTGGCGAGCGTGCCGAACAGCGTCTCATCGCGCAGGAACGCGAGGGGGTCGGAGGACTGGGCGAGCGCCGCGGCGTGCCGCGCGTCCGCCAGCCGGTCGACGATGGTGATCGGATTCCCCGACTCGTCGACCCCTTCCGCATAGCGCGCCCAGCTCGCGACGATCGCGGCGGACGCGTCGACCTCGCCGCCGGCCGCGACGCGCTCCGCGATGACCGGCACAAGCCACTTCGGAATGCGGTCGGAGGACTCGGCGGCGAGGCGCGCGAGCGTGTCGCGCACGTGCTCGTTCCCGAACCGCTCGATGAGCTCGGCGGTGTAGGCGTCGAGGTCGACTCCCGGCACGGGCTTGAGCGTGAGCCGCGCCTCGCGCTCCCAGTAGCGGCGCAGCAGCCCGACGAACAGCGGGTCGCGCGCCGCCTCGTGCGCGAAGGTGTAGCCGGCGAGGACGCCGAAGTAGGCGAGCCCCTGGTGGCCGACGTTGAGCAGCCGCAGCTTCATCAGCTCGTACGGCTCGACATCGTCGACGACCTGCACCCCGACCGTCTCATAGGCCGGGCGACCGAGCCCGAACGAGTCCTCGAGGACCCACTGCTCGAACGGCTCCGCGACCACCGGCCAGGCATCCTCGATGCCCCATTCGCGTGCGATCAGCGCGCGGTCGTCGTCGGTCGTGACGGGCGTGATGCGGTCGACCATCGAGTTCGGGAAGTGAACGGATGCCTCGATCCAGTCGGCGAGCTCGAGGTCCCTCAGCCGCGCGAAGGCCGTGAACACCTTCCGCGCCAGCTCGCCGTTGCCCGGGATGTTGTCGCACGACATGACCGTGAACGGCGCGATGCCGCGCTCGCGGCGCAGCGCGAGACCGGCGACGACGAGCCCGAAGACGGTGCGCGGTGCGGCGCCCGGCTCGAGGTCTGCCTGCACCTCGGGGTTGCCGGCGTCGAACTCACGCGTGATCTGGTCGAAGTTGTAGCCGCCCTCGGTGATGGTGAGCGACACGATGCGGATGCCGGGGTCGGCGAGCTTGTCGACGACGGCCTGCGGGTCGTCTGGCACGAGCAGATAGTCGACGATCGAGCCGATCACCCGGGGCTCGAGGGTGCCGTCGGGGTGCTTGAGCACGAGCGTGTAGAGGTGATCCTGCTCTTCGAGGGCCTGCTTCATGCGGCGGTCGCCCTCAAGCACGCCGACGCCGCAGATGCCCCACTCGGTCGAGCCGCCGGCGTTCAGCAGCCGGTCGACGTACATCGCCTGGTGCGCGCGGTGGAACCCGCCGACGCCGAAGTGGACGATGCCCGCGGTGAGCTGCGAGCGGTCGTAGCTCGGAACGGCCACTGCCGCGGGCAGCTCGGGCAGCGTGGCCTCGGAAAGACGGACCATCAGTAACCTCTCTCGTCTTCGTCGACGATGCCCGATCTGGCATCCGCACATCACATAGTTGACCGGCTTTGCCCGACTTCGCAAGTTTTCTGTGGTTCGATGCCCGTTTTTGCTTGCAAGGTGTGGAACTTCGTGAATATGGTGTGCATGCCCGCGACGGAGCAGGCAAGAAAGGACAACGGTGCCCACGATGACGAGGAGTCACCTGGCCAAAGCGCTCACGGGTGTCGCCGTGGCCGCGACGGCCGCACTCGCGCTGGCCGGCTGCAGCGGCGCTGGCGCCGGCAGCGCAGGCAGCAAGTCGGGCGGAACGCTCAACGTGCTGATGGTGAACAACCCGCAGATGATCGATCTGCAGAAGCTCACCGCCGACAACTTCACCAAAGAGACCGGCATCAAGGTCAACTACACGGTGCTGCCCGAGGACTCGCTGCGCGCCAAGGCGAGCCAGGAGTTCTCTTCGCAGGCCGGGCAGTACGACGTGGCGACGATCAGCAACTACGAGGTGCCGTTCTATTCGAAGAACGGCTGGCTGCTCTCCCTCGACGACAACGTCGCGAAGAACGCGGACTTCCAGCAGTCCGACATCCTGAAGCCGATCCAGGACGCGCTGACCGGCGCGGACGGCAAGATCTACGCCGAGCCGTTCTACGGCGAGTCGTCGATGCTCTACTACCGCACCGACGTCTTCAAGCAGCTCGGCCTGACCATGCCCGCGAACCCCACCTGGGATCAGGTCGCGCAGTTCGCCGACAAGATCAAGTCCAGCGAGTCGGGCATGGCGGGCATCTGCCTGCGCGGTCAGCCCGGCTGGGGCCAGATGGTCGCACCGCTCACCACCGTGGTGAACACGATGGGCGGCACCTGGTTCGACGACGACTGGAACGCCCAGGTCACGGGAGAGGGCTTCACGAAGGCGCTCAACTTCTATGTCGACCTCGTCAAGAAGGACGGCGAGAACGGCGCGCCGCAGGCCGGCTACACCGAGTGCCTCAACGACATGACTCAGGGCAAGGCGGCCATGTGGTACGACGCGACGGCCGCGGCCGGCTCGCTCGAGGCATCCGATTCCCCGGTCGCCGGCAAGATCGGCTACGCGCCCGCCCCCGTCGACAAGACGCAGAGCTCAGGGTGGCTGTACAGCTGGGCATGGGGCATCGAGAAGGCCAGCAAGAACCAGGCCAACGCCGAGAAGTTCATCGAGTGGGCCTCCGGCCCGAAGTACGCCGAGCTCGTCGCCAAGAAGTTCGGCTGGGCCGAGGTCCCGCCAGGAACGCGCACCTCGCTCTACGAGAACCCCGACTACCAGAAGGGCGCCGCCGCGTTCTACAAGCAGGTGCAGTCGGCCATCGACAGCGCGAAGCCGAACGACCCCGGCACGCAGAAGCGCCCAGCGCCCGGCATCCAGTTCGTCGCGATCCCCGAGTTCGCGAACCTGGGCACGGATGCCTCGCAGCAGTTCAGCGACGCGATCGCCGGGAAGACCTCGGTCGACGCGGCCCTCAAGTCGGTGCAGGCCGAAGCGCAAAAAGTCGGCGACAAGTACAAGAAGTAGCAGCTGAACAATGTCGACTGCGGTCACGCTGAATGCGTCGCACCAGACACTGAGCAGGGCGTCCGCCTGGGCCAGGCGGGCGCCCCTGCTGCCGGCGCTGATCTTCATGATCATCGTCACGCAGCTGCCCTTCGTCGCGACGCTCGTCATCTCGTTCGTGCGCTGGAACGCGCTCTACCCGAACGACATCGGCTTCGGCTGGTTCACCAACTACGCGGCGGTGTTCACCGACGCGGCCATGCTGAAGTCGGTCATCACGACGGTCGTCCTGACGGTCGCCGTGGTGCTCGTGAGCCTGATCCTGGGCCTCATCATCGCGATTCTGCTCGACCGGGCGTTCTGGGGCCGCGGCTTCGTGCGCACGATCATGATCGCGCCGTTCCTGATCGTGCCGGTCGCCGCCGCCCTCGTGTGGAAGCACGCGATCTTCAACCCGTCGTATGGCCTGCTGAACGGCACGCTGACCTGGATCTGGGGGGCCTTCGGCCACGCGTCGAGCGCACCCCAGCCCGACTGGGTGAGCTCGCAGCCCCTCGGCGCGATCATCGCGGCGCTCGTGTGGCAGTGGACGCCGTTCATGATGCTCATCCTGCTCGCGGGGCTGCAGGGGCGGCCGCTCGACGTCATCGAGGCCGCGCGCATCGACGGCGCCGACGAGTGGCAGATCTTCCGCCACATGACGCTGCCGCACCTGCGCCAGTACCTCGAGCTCGCGGCGCTGCTCGGCTGCATCTACCTGGTGCAGAACTTCGATGCCGTGTTCACCATCACGAGCGGCGGGCTCGGCACGGCCAACCTGCCCTACACGATCTATCAGACCTTCTTCGAGGCGCACGACTACGGGCAGGCATCCGCCGCCGGCGTCGTCGTCGTGATCGGCTCGATGATCGTGGCGACGTTCGTGCTGCGCACGGTGTCCTCGCTGCTGCGGGAGGAGAAGCGATGACGACGATCACCAGCGAGCAGGCGGATGCCACGGGCATCCGCCGCCGCCCCCCGGAATCCCCGGGGCGCACGGTCTCGATGCGCACGCGCGAGCGGCGGCGCACGGTCTCACTCGGCATCATCGCCTGGGTGATCGGGCTGATCTTCTTCGGCCCGATCGTCTGGATGGTGCTCACTTCGCTGCACTCCGAGACCACCGCGGCGACGAACCCGCCGAGCCTCTTCGCACCGCTCACCCTCTCGTCGTACGCGAACTTCTTCGGCGCGGCGTCGGGCGCGAGCCCGTGGCCGCCGCTGATCAACTCGGCGATGATGAGCATCGGCTCGACGGCGATCGTGCTGGTCCTGTCGATTCCGGCGGCCTACGCGCTGGCGATCCGGCCCGTGCGCAAGTGGTCCGACGTGATGTTCTTCTTCCTCACGACGAAGATGCTGCCGATGGTGGCGGGGCTGCTGCCCGTCTACCTGATCGCGAAGGCGCTCGGCATCCTCGATACGCCGGCGCTGATGATCGTGATCTACACCTCGATGAACCTGCCCATCGCCGTGTGGATGATGCGGTCGTTCTTCGCCGAGATCCCGCTCGAGGTGATCGAGGCGGCGCAAGTCGACGGCGCGGGGCTGCTGCTGACGTTCCGGCGCATCATCGTGCCGCTGTCGTCGCCCGGCATCATCGCCACGGCGCTGATCTGCTTCATCTTCAGCTGGAACGAGCTGCTGTTCGCGAGCGTGCTGACGAGCACGACGTCGTACACGGCGCCCGTGTTCCTGACGTCGTTCGTCACCTCTGAGGGGCTGTTCCTCTCGAAGGTGTGCGCCGCGTCCCTCGCGATCTCGCTGCCGGTGCTGGTCGCGGGCTTCGCCGCGCAGGACAAGCTCGTGCAGGGACTCTCGCTCGGCGCAATCAAGTAGGGCCGCGAGGGGCCCGGATGAGGGGCGGATGCCTGAGGCATCCGCCCCTCATCGTGCGTGCGCCTCGCGCGCCGCTCAGCTCAGCACGGGCCCGTCGAGGGTGCCCGGCACGTGCTCGTGTGCCGCGGGGACCTCGTGCGCGTGCACGTCGATCTCGTAGCTCGCGCCCGTGTCGGGGCAGATCCGGTAGGTGTGGCCCGTCGCCTCGTCGACGTGGACCTCGTGCCTGCTCACCGCGTGGTGGCAGACGGGGCACAGCTCGTCGACGACGCCCGGGTTCGGGTCGTCGCGCTCGTCGAGCTCGTACGGGCCGAGCGTTGACGGGCCGAGGATGGGGACGAGCTTGTCGTCGATCCAGGTGGTCGCCTTGGCGACGCCGTTCGCGATGGGGTTGTCGTGCGGGGTGTCGGCTTCGGTGTCTGTCGTGGGCGCCTTGTTCACGGCATCCTCGTTGTTCTCTTTGGCCGTATCCATGCGGGACATGGTAGGAGCGAGGGGGTCTGGCCGCGCCGGGGTTGACAGAGTAATTTCGGCCCCGTGCGGGCGTCACGGATCCGCCCGTGCAGGAGGGTGACATGAAGGCGCTCGTCTACCACGGTCCTGGGGAGAAGTCGTGGGAGGAGGTGCCGGACCCCGTCATCCTGAAGCCCACCGATGCGATCGTGAAGATCGACACGACGACGATCTGCGGCACCGATCTGCACATCCTGAAGGGCGACGTGCCCGCGGTGACGCCGGGGCGCATCCTCGGCCATGAGGGCGTCGGGACGATTACCGAGGTCGGCTCGGCTGTGACCGATCTTGCGGTCGGCGACCACGTGATCATCTCCTGCGTCTCGGCCTGCGGGAAGTGCGACTTCTGCAAGCGCGGGGTGTACTCGCACTGCCGGGCCGACGAGGGTGCGCCCGGCATCGGCTGGATCTTCGGGCACCTGATCGACGGCACCCAGGCCGAGTACGTGCGTGTGCCGTTCGCTGAGACCTCGCTCTACCGCGTGCCCACGGGGGTGCCTGATGAGCTGGCGGTGCTGATCAGCGACATCCTGCCCACCGGGCACGAGATCGGAGTGCGCTATGGGGCGGTGTCGCCAGGCGACGTGGTGGCGGTGGTCGGCGCCGGGCCGGTCGGACTCGCCGCGATGGCGACGGCGGGGCTGTACGGCCCGTCGCGGGTCATCGCGATCGACACCGACGCGAACCGGGTCGAGCAGGCGAAGCGGTTCGGGGCGACCGACGGCGTCGTCGCGACGGATGCCGACTGGAAGGAGCAGGTCTTCGCCATGACCGACGGGCTCGGCGTCGACGTCGCGATCGAGGCCGTTGGCATTCCCGCCACCTGGGACATGTCGCTCGACATCGTGCGGCCCGCCGGTCACGTCGCGAACGTCGGCGTGCACGGGGTGCCGGTCTCGTTCCACCTCGAGGACAAGTGGATCGCGAACCTGACCATCACCACCGGCCTCGTCAACACCGACACCTCGCCGATGCTCATCAAGCTGCTGGCGCAGGGCAAGCTCGACGTCGCGGGGTTCGTTTCGCACCACTTCGCGCTCGGCGACATCCTTTCGGCCTACGACACCTTCAGCCGGGCGGCCGAGACGAAAGCGCTGAAGGTGATCCTCACGGCGTGATCGGATGCCGCGCCGGCGGCTCCTCGAATACGCCGTACTCGCGGCTGACCCGAGGCTGAACCTCGGCTTTGAGCGCGAGTACTGTGTACGCCGATCGCGGCCGACCGCGTGCTTCGCCGAGGGGTGCCGCGCGGGGGGAGTTCCCGATCATTCCGCCGTTGCGGCACCCCTCGGCAGCGCACGAACCGCCAGAACGAGGAAGACCGCCACAGCAGTTACTGCCGCGAGGCCGGAGCCGACGGAGCTCAGCTGCAGGGCGTGGGGGATCGGCCTGCCCGCATCGGCAAGGTCGAATTCGACTGCCCAGAGCTCGCCGTACATGACCGCCCCCGCAGTACCGACCACCAGGGCCGTTCCTGCCCACCAGACTGTGCGCCAGCGCTTGGCCGCCCGAGCTCGGTCCGCGATCAGCACGGCTCCGATCACCACGATCACGAGGGCACCCGCCGCGCTGAGGATGAACGAGAGGGCGAGGCCCAGCACGAGGAGGGCCGCACCACCGATGAGGCCGACGAGCGCCGTTCGCCGCAGAGACCTCGACCGCGTGTCCTCCATATCCCGACTATGTCAGCGGGCCTCGTCGCCGGGAAGCACCACTAACGGGGTCAGCTTCTCGAGGTCGGCCGCCAGACCGATGTCGTGCACGCGGACCTCGCCCGCGACGTCGCGCGCCGGCGACAGCAGCAGGCCTGCCTTCGCCCCGCCGAAGGTCACGGTGACGTCGGCACGCAGCACCGCCGCCGGGTCGGGCACCTCGCCCGTGTCGGGGTGGATGCCGCTCGGGATGTCGACCGCGACGACGAGCCCCGACGGCTTC
The DNA here is from genome assembly GCF_057512245.1 of Gryllotalpicola sp. CP2-P1. Classification (NCBI taxonomy): domain Bacteria; kingdom Bacillati; phylum Actinomycetota; class Actinomycetes; order Micrococcales; family Microbacteriaceae; genus Gryllotalpicola; species Gryllotalpicola sp. CP2-P1. The sequence goes on along the minus strand of NZ_JBLRDT010000120.1, from coordinate 791 downwards.
GCGGCCACGACCGCCGCGACGAGGTCGCGGACCTCGCCGCGCAGGCGCGGGTCGGGGCTGGTGCCCGTGCCGAGGATGCCGTCGACGATGAGATCGGCGGATGCCGCGCACTTCGCCGCGCCCTGCGTGACCACGGTGGCCCCCGCGGCGAGCGCGGCGGCGATACCGGCCTCGTGAACGCGGCTCGAGGTGCGCACGAGCTCGACGCGCGCGCCGTGCCTGGCCAGGGCCGCGGCAGCGAACAGGGCATCGCCGCCGTTGTTGCCCCCGCCCACGAGCACCACCACCCGGGCGTGGGCGGGCGAGATGCCCTCGGCCTCCAGCATCCGAACGCACTCCCGCGCGAGCGCGGCGGACGCACGCTCCATCAGCGGCTCGCCCGCGGCCAGGTGCGGCGCCTCGGCGGCGCGCACCTGCTGGGCCGAATACCCCCGCATACCCGTCATCGCTTCAGTGAACTCGTGATCGTGAACTTGCTGTTGCGCGCGACCTGGCGTGTCTCGCCGACGAGCCGCCGCAGCGTCGGCTGGTAGCGCAGATGGGAGTTGAACACGACGCGCAGCTCGCCGCCGGGCGCGAGCACGCGCGCGGCATCCTGGATCAGGCGGATGCCGACATCGGCGGTGACCGTCGTGCCCGTGTGGAACGGCGGGTTGAGCACGATCAGCTCTGCGCTCGCGTCGGGCAGGGTGCCGAGCGCGTCGTCGCGCACGACCGTGACGCGATCGTCGAGGCGGTTGAGCCTCATCGTCTCGCGGGCGGATGCCACCGCCGCAGCCGACTGGTCGCAG
>NZ_JBLRDT010000012.1:0-27060 GCF_057512245.1 Gryllotalpicola sp. CP2-P1 | reverse complement strand
GCTGTTCGGCGCCCAGCTGCCGGGCGAGCGCGAGCGGGCGGATGCCGCGGCCGCGCTCACCCCGCGCGAGCGCGAGATCCTCGTCGCCATCGGCCGGGGCCTGTCGAACACCGAGATCGCCGCTGAGCTGTTCCTCACGGAATCCACGGTGAAGACCCATGTAGGCCGCGTGCTGGCGAAACTCGGGCTGCGCGACCGCGTTCACGCCGTCATCTTCGCCTACGAGCACGGCCTCGTGAGCGGAACCCAGGGCTCGGCGAAGTCCGCTTCGTAGACTGAGCGGCATATGAAGAGCGCCACTCCCGTAGACACCGCGACGAACGGATTCAGCGACTTCCTCGACACGCCGCTCGGCACGGTCATCTTCCGCTTCGGCTCCGCCGTGCTGATCGTGCTCGGCGCGATCATCGCCGCGTGGCTCATGCGCATCGCCATCCGCCACATCGTGCAGCGCATCGTCACCACGGTGAAGAAGTCGCAGGGGGTCGAGACGACCCAGGCGCTGCAGGTGTCGCCCGTCGCCACCGTGCGCGTCGTGCAGCGCACCAGGACCCTCGGCTCGGTGCTCACGAACATCTCCAATGTCGTGATCTGCGTGATCGCCTTGCTGCTGGTGCTGCACTTCCTCGCACCCGACGTGCTGGCCTCCTTCGCGATCCTCTCGGCCGCGATCGGCGCGGGGCTCGGCTTCGGCGCGCAGAACGTGATCGGCGACATCCTCAACGGCCTGCTGATGGTCATGGAGGACCAACTCGGTGTCGGCGACATCGTCGAGGCCGGCATGGCGAGCCTCGCCACCGACGGCGTCGTCGAGGCCGTCGGCATCCGCACCACCCAGATCCGCGACGTGAACGGCACCCTCTGGTACGTGCGCAACGGCCAGATCCTGCGCGTCGGCAACATGTCGCAGGGCTGGAGCCGCGTGATCGTCGACGTCGGCGTCGGCTACGAGAACGATGTCGACGCCGTGCGCCAGCAGCTGCTCGAGACGGCCGAGGCGCTCGCTCGCGAGCCGAAGTGGCGGCCGCGCATCATGGAGAAGCCCGAGGTGTGGGGCATCCAGTCGATCTCGGCCGAGATGATCGTGCTGCGCGTCGCGGTGAAGACGCGCTCGACCGCGCGCGACGACGTCGCCCACGAGCTCAACGCCCGCGTGTTCGCGGCGGCGCGAGAGGCCGGGGTGACCGTGCCTGAGCTGTCCAACCCCATTCTCACCGGCTTCGAGAGCATCGCATCGGTGAACGGGGCTCACCCGCCGCGCACCCGGCCGCTGCCGCCGATTCCGGCGCAGCCGACCAAGCCGAAGAAGCGCACGATCCGGCGCAAGCCGACCGACGGGCCGCCGCAGGTCAACCCGCCAGAGGAGGAACTGTGAGCCCGGAAAGCGAATCGCAGCCGCAGCCGCAGCCGATCATGCTGCGGGCCGCCGAGAACGGCGAGCAGGCCGGTGGGTCGTTCTATGACCAGGTCGGCGGCTCGGCGACCTTCGCGAAACTCGCCCACGCCTTCTATCAGGGCGTCGCCCGCGACGAGGTGCTGAAGCCGATGTACCCGGAGGCCGACCTCGGGCCCGCCGAAGAGCGGCTGCGGCTGTTCCTCGAGCAGTACTGGGGCGGCCCGACGACCTATTCGCAGCAGCGCGGCCACCCGCGGCTGCGCATGCGGCACGCGCCCTTCAAGGTGAACCCCGATGCGCGCGACCGGTGGCTCGCGCACATGCGTGCGGCGGTCGATGCCCTCGAGCTGCCGCCGTTGCAGGACGCGACACTCTGGGCCTACCTCGAGCGTGCCGCCCACGCGATGGTGAATACTTTCGAGGCGTGAGCGCTGTCAGGGCAACGGAGCCCTCTGCACATGACACCACCGACGCGATCGTCGTCGGCCACGGCCTCGCGGGGCTCGTCGCAGCCTGTGAGCTGCTCGAGGCCGGCAAGCGCGTGACCCTCGTCGACCAGGAGCCCGCCGCGGCCCTCGGCGGCCAGGCGTTCTGGTCGTTCGGCGGCCTGTTCCTCGTCGGCACCCCCGAGCAGCGCCGCCTCGGCGTGCACGACTCGCTCGAGCTCGCCCGTCAGGACTGGTTCGGGTCCGCCGGGTTCGATCGCGACAGCGACGAGTGGGGCAGGCGCTGGGCCGATGCCTACCTCGAGTTCGCCGCGGGTGAGAAGCGCGCGTGGCTGCGCTCGAAGGGCATCCGCATCTTCCCCCTGGTCGGCTGGGCCGAGCGCGGCGGCGGCTCGGCAGGCGGCCACGGCAACTCCGTTCCCCGCTTCCACATCGCGTGGGGCACCGGGCCCGGTGTCGTGCAGCCCTTCGCCGACCGCGTGAAGACGGCCGCGGCGGCCGGGCGGGTCGTGCTGCGCCACCGCCACCGCGTCGATGAGCTCATCGTCGAGGGCGGCGCTGTCGCCGGCATCCGCGGGGCGGTGCTCGCCCCCGACGACGTCGAGCGCGGGCATCCCTCGAACCGCGAGGTCGTGGGCGACTTCGAGCTGCGCGCGGGCGCCGTGATCCTCGCGACAGGCGGCATCGGCGGGAATCACGAGCTGGTGCGCAAGGCATGGCCCGCGCGGCTCGGCACTCCGCCGGCGACGATGATCTCGGGCGTGCCGGCGCACGTCGACGGGCGCATGCTCGAGATCGCGGCGGCCGCAGGCGCCCGGCTCGTGAACACCGACCGCATGTGGCACTACACCGAGGGCATCGTGAACTGGGACCCGATCTGGCCCCTGCACGGCATCCGCATTCTGCCGGGGCCGTCGTCCATGTGGTTCGACGCCACCGGGCGCCGCCTGCCGGCGCCGAACTTCCCCGGCTATGACACGCTCGCGACCCTCGAGCACATCCAGAAGACCGGCTACGACCACACCTGGTTCGTGCTGACGCAGAAGATCATCGAGAAGGAGTTCGCCCTCTCGGGCAGCGAGCAGAACCCCGACCTCACCGGGAAGGACTGGGGGCGGGTGCTCAAGCGCGTCACCCCCGGCGCGCCGCCGCCTGTCGAGGCGTTCAAGCGGCACGGCGAGGACTTCGTGGTCGCCGACACCCTGCCCGAGCTGCTCGCCGGCATGCGGGCGAAGACGGATGCCCCGCTCGACACCGCCCCGCTCGACACCGCCCTGGTCGAGCAGCAGCTGCGCGAGCGCGACCGAGAGCTCGACAACCCGTACAGCAAGGACCCGCAACTCGCCGGCATCCGCAACGCCCGGGCCTATCTCGGCGATCGGCTCGGCCGCGTCGCCACACCGCATCGCATCCTCGACCCGAAGGCCGGCCCCCTGATCGCCGTGAAACTGCACATCCTCACCAGGAAGAGCCTCGGCGGCATCCAGACCGACCTGTCGGCACGGGTTCTCGGCGCAGACGGCGAGCCGCTGCCCGGGCTCTATGCCGCGGGCGAGGTCGCCGGATTCGGTGGCGGCGGCGTGCACGGCTACCGCGCGCTCGAGGGCACCTTCCTCGGCGGGTGCCTCTTCAGCGGGCGCATCGCGGGGCGTGCGGTGGCGGCTAACCTCTGAGCGACCAGGCCGCGCGCTTCACGAGCACGTGCCCGCGGCGCATCGAGAGGCGCGTCCACGGCCCGGTCTCGAAGATCGCGACCTCTTCGCCGTCGTCGCCGAGGAACCCCAGCGAATCGGCGGCGAAGGCGACGCCGGCTGCGACGTCGCCCAGCTCGTCGATGGGGGCGCCCCAGACCGAGCCGCGCACCCGCCACACCAGCTGCTCACCCGTTCCCTCGGGGATCGCCCGAGCGACCTCGGCGACGCCGTCTGCGGCGACGCGCCGCAGCAGTGCGGCATCCGTCGCCCCCACACGCTGCCAGCCGCCCCGCGGTGGTGAGATGCCCGCCCACGTGACGGTCGACACCTCGAGCGGCAGCCGGATCTCGCTCGGCTCGGCGCGAGCGAGTCGGTCGAGCAGCGAGCGCGTCGGCACGACCGCGTCGAACTCGACGCCGGGGCCGGTGCGGAAGGTGCGCAGGCCGAGCACGGTGGGGGTCTGGTCGAGCAGTCCGTGCGGGTAGAGCACGGCCGTATAGGCGGCGAGCACGCCGGCCGCGGCGACGAGACGGACAGACCCGTCTTCGACACGCCCGGCGCGCCCCAGATAGGTCTGCAGATCGGAGACGGCGAGGGCGTCGTCGAGCGAGAAAGTCGAACTCATGGGCACTGAATAGACTACGAGACATGGACCCGGTCTCCGCGATGCTGCAGGCTCTGGATCTCACCGACACGGGTGCGCGCACCAACGAAGACATCTTCACGGGGCCCAGCCAGTGGATGCCGCACGGGCGCGTCTTCGGCGGCCAGGTGCTCGCCCAGTCGATCATCGCAGCGTCGCGCACCCTGCCCGATGAGCGGATCATCCACTCGCTGCACGGCTACTTCCTGCGGCCCGGTGACGTGAGTCTCGGCGTGACGCTCGGCGTCGACCGCATCCACGACGGTCGCTCGTTCTCGACGCGGCGCGTGCAGACGTTCCAGTCCGGCGTGCCGATCATGTCGCTGATCGCGTCGTTCCAGGTCGAGCAGGACGGCGTCGAGCACCAGGTCGACATGCCCGACGAGCTGCCCGAGCCCGAGTCGCTGCCGACGGTGAGCGATCACCTCGCCGGCATCCAGCACCCGGCCGCTCAGTTCTGGACCGAGGCGCGCCCGTTCGACATCCGCTACATCGATGCGCCCGTCTATCTGCCGCTGGACGACACGGGCGAGCGGATGCCTCATCAGGCCGTCTGGCTCAGGGCGAAGTCCCGGCTTCCCGACGACCCGGTGCTGCACCGCGCGGCGATGGCATATGCCAGCGACTACACGATTCTCGAGCCGGTGCTGCGCCGGCACGGCGCCGCCTGGGCGACGCCCGGCCTCAAGATGGCGAGCCTCGACCACGCCATGTGGTGGCACCGCCCCGCGCGGGCCGACGAGTGGCTGCTCTACGTCGAGGACTCCCCCAGCGCCCAGGGCGGCCGCGGGCTCGCCCACGCCCGCATCTACCGGCAAGATGGCGCGCTGGCCGCGACCGTCGCACAAGAGGGCATGCTGCGCATTCCCCGTGAGGGCGAGGCGCACGGCGAAGCTCCCGTCGGCGGCACAGCGGGCGCCTAGGCTGGCGCGGCAGGATTCCCCCATGACTCGGATCACCCGCCGTGCCGCTTTCGCCATGACCGGCGCTGGCGCCACCGCGCTCGCTCTCGCAGCGTGTTCCCCGACCAACGGCGAGGCTCCCGGCGACACGGGCGGCGATGTGAAGCCGACGAAGGATGCCGCCGGAAAGCTCTCGGTCCCTGCGTCGCAGGTGCCCGTCGGCGGCTCGGTCGTCGTGCAGACCGGCTCGCAGTCGGACCCGGCCGTCGCGATCGCGCAGCCGAGCTCCGGGAAGTTCGTTGCGCACACCGCTGTGTGCACCCACCAGGGGTGCGTTGTCGCGGCCGCGGGCAAAGAGCTGCACTGCCCGTGCCATGGCTCGAAGTTCGACGCATTCACCGGAAAGGCGATTCACGGCCCGGCGTCGCTGCCGCTCGACGAGGTCACGGTCACCGTGAACGGCGCGAGCCTGGAGTTCAGCGCTTAGGAAGCGGGTGCCGCGCGGGGGCCGCGCGATGGGGCATTGCCCGGCGGCGGTGGATTGACGCCGTGCTGGCGGACGCCGCCGGGCTCGCTCGCGCTTAGCTGCGGCTGCTGCCGCGGCGGAACTGCAGCGGCTCGCCCAGGTAGGGCTCCCAGGCGGTGCGCTCGGCGGCTCCGATGCGACGAGGCCGCCCGGTCTCGGCATCCACGAGCACAAGCGTCGTCGCCGCTCGCGCATACAGCACGCGATCCTTCGCGGTGACAGGCGAGTAGATCTCGTAGTACATGTCGAGGCTTGCACCGCCGATGCGCCCGATCCAGAGCTGCAGGTCGAGCGGTGAGCGCAGGAATGGGATCTGCGCCAGGTACTCGATCTCCTGATGCGCGAGCACCGTCAGCGTGCCCTCGCCTGGGCGCGAGCGCAGCACCGCCGTGTCGGCGAACGGCCCCGGCTCGAGGTGCCCCTCTTCGTCGGGGTCACCGGCCCAGAAGGCCTGCACACGCGCGTCCTCGAAGAAGCGCAGCATGGCCACGTTGTTCACATGCCCGTACGCGTCGAGGTCGCTGAAGCGCATGACCGTCGGAACGTGAATCCGCTTGCTCATCAGTCGCGCGTCAGCTTGCGGTAGGTGCTGCGGTGCGGCTTCGCCGCATCGGCGCCGAGTCGCTGCACCTTGTTCTCTTCGTAGGCCTCGAAGTTGCCCTCGAACCAGTACCAGTTCGCCGGCTCCTCGTCGGTGCCCTCATAGGCGAGGATGTGGGTCGCGATGCGGTCGAGGAACCACCGGTCGTGGGTGATGACCACGGCGCAGCCCGGGAACTCGAGCAGCGCGTTCTCAAGACTCGACAGGGTCTCGACGTCGAGGTCGTTGGTCGGCTCGTCGAGCAGCAGCAGGTTGCCGCCCTCCTTGAGCGTGAGGGCGAGGTTCAGGCGGTTGCGCTCACCGCCGGAGAGCACGCCGGCCTTCTTCTGCTGGTCGGGGCCCTTGAAGCCGAAGGTCGAGACATACGCCCGGCTCGGCACCTCGGTCTTGCCGACCTGGATGTAGTCGAGCCCGTCTGAGACGACCTCCCACAGGGTCTTGTTCGGGTCGATGTTGGCGCGGCTCTGGTCGACGTAGGAGATCTTCACCGTCTCGCCGACTTTGAGCGTGCCGCCGTCGAGCTTCTCGAGCCCGACGATCGTCTTGAACAGGGTCGTCTTGCCGACGCCGTTCGGGCCGATGACGCCGACGATGCCGTTGCGCGGAAGCGTGAAGCTCAGGCCGTCGACGAGCACACGGTCGCCGAAGCCCTTCTTCAGATCCTTCGCCTCGATGACGATGTCGCCGAGGCGGGGGCCCGCCGGGATCTGGATCTCTTCGAAGTCGAGCTTCCGCGTGCGCTCGGCCTCGGCCGCCATCTCCTCATAGCGAGCGAGACGCGCCTTCGACTTGGCCTGGCGGCCCTTGGCGTTGCTGCGCACCCACGCGAGCTCCTCGTCGAGGCGCTTCGCGAGTTTGGCGTCCTTCTTGCCCTGCACCTCGAGGCGCTCGGCCTTCTTCTCGAGATAGGTCGAGTAGTTGCCCTCGTAGGGGTAGAGGCGACCGCGGTCGACCTCGCAGATCCAGCCGGCGACGTGGTCGAGGAAATAGCGGTCGTGGGTGACGGCGAGCACGGCGCCGGGGTACTTTGCCAGGTGCTGCTCGAGCCAGAGCACGCTCTCGGCGTCGAGGTGGTTCGTGGGTTCGTCGAGCAGCAGCAGGTCGGGCTTCTCGAGCAGCAGCTTGCACAGCGCGACCCGGCGCTTCTCACCGCCGGAGAGGACGCTCACGATCGCGTCAGACGGCGGGCATCGCAGCGCGTCCATCGCCTGCTCGAGCTGCGAGTCGAGGTCCCAGGCGTCGGCCGCGTCGATCTCTTCCTGCAGGGTGCCCATCTCGGCGAGCAGCGCGTCGAAGTCGGCGTCGGGGTCGGCCATGGCCGCCGAGATCTCGTTGAAGCGGTCGACCTTCGCCTTGATGGCGCCGACGCCCTGCTGCACGTTCTCGAGGACCGTCTTGTCTTCGTCGAGCTCGGGCTCCTGCATCAGGATGCCGACGGAGTACCCCGGGCTGAGACGCGCCTCGCCGTTGCTCGGCTGGTCGCGCCCCGCCATGATCTTGAGGATCGTGGACTTACCTGCGCCGTTGGGGCCGACCACGCCGATCTTCGCCCCGGGCAGGAACGCCATCGTCACGTCGTCGAGGATCACCTTGTCGCCCACGGCCTTGCGGGCGCGGACCATGGAATAGATGTAGTCAGCCACGTTGATCGAGTCTAAAGGCCTCGCCCGTGCGACCGTCAGCCGACGGCGGGGATGCCGCCGATGAGGCAGCCACCCGAACCCAGCACGGGTGTCACCGCGGACTGGTAGCCGTCGACTGCGCTGCCCCACTGCCCCACCAGGCACTCCTTGCCGATCTTCACCCCGACCATGATCGACCCGGGTTGCAGGTCGGCGGACGTCTTGCTGTCGGTCACCTGCGTCGCGCTCATCGGAAAACCCGCCGACTTGAGCGCAGAGGTCACGGCCGCCCCGTCTGCATTCGGCTTCCCGGCGAGCACGGCGCGGATCACGGCATCGAACGCCGGCCGGTTGTCGGCAGCCGACGCGTTCGCACGGAACTCGGCGGGGCCGGCACCAGGCGTGGCGCCGGCCGTCGCCTGCACCGTCCACGCCGTGGCTGTGGGGGTAGGCGCTACCGCCTGCCCGCCGTCGCTCGTACAGGCGGCCAGCGCCAACGCGAGCCCTGCGGCTGCGAACACGGCTGCGGCACGAGCGAACTGCACGATCCCCCCTCACCGACCGGCCCGGCGGCCGACCTCGGTCGAGTCTATGCACCGCGCCTCGTGCCCCCTCAGAACGGCGGCGTCGTCGCGAGCGCCTCGTCACTCGCGTCGCCCGCTTCGGCACCGAGTTCGGCGAGCCCGAGCGCGGTCGGCTCGCCCGCGTCGGCGACGCTGGCGGCCCCGATCGACATGCCGGGCGCTCCCCACGGTGCGTCGCCGCTTGCCTCGTCGGGCGGCGTCTGGTCGTCTTCGACGGGCTGGCCGCCGTCGTCCTTCCCGCCGCTCGGCTTGCCGTTGTTCTTCGCGAACCCGAGGGCCCTGCCCCACCGGAAGTCGTGGCCGATGCCGTCTGCCTCGATCTCGACGTCGAGGCCTGATTTGTCGCCCGCGCTCCACTCGCTGACCTTCAGCCGGCCCGTCACGATGATCGGGTCGCCCTTGTTGATGCTCGCGAACGCATTGGTGGCGAGCTCGCGGAAGCAGCTGACGCTGAACCAGCTCGTCGGGCCGCTCTCCCACCCGCCGGTGGTGCGGTTGAAGCGCCGCTCGGACGAACCGAGACGGAAGCTCGAGATGCTGAGACCGTTCACGATCACGAACTTGGGCTGGGTCGCGGCGAAGCCGCGCACGGTGATGCTCGAACTCATTGCGGAACCTCCTTGATCGGCGCCGAAGAGGCGCGGTTCCACGAGTGTGATCGGGGCAGGCATCCGCTCGCACGACGAAGCCCCCGGATCGGGGACGAATCCGCCGATCCGGGGGCTGTGCTGGGAATGATCCGCAGAACTACGCGGCGCGCACGTACTCGCCGAACGCCTTGCGCACCTTGTTGACCTTGGGCAGCGCGACCGCGAGGCAGTAGCCCTGGCCCGGGTTCTTGGCGAAGAAGTCCTGGTGGTACTCCTCGGCGCGATAGAACTCGCCGAGCGGCTCGAGCTGGGTCACGACACCGCCGCCCCAGATGTCGTTCGCCCGCTCGATGGCCTCTTCGAACAGCTTCTTCTGCTCGTCGTCGGCGTAGAACATCGCCGAGCGGTACTGCGTGCCGACGTCGGCGCCCTGGCGGTTCAGCTGGCGCGGGTCGTGGAGGGTGAAGAACGCGTCAAGAATGACGGATGCCGGGATCTCGGTCTCGTCGAAGGTGACGGCGACCGCCTCGGCGTGGCCCGTGGTTCCGGTGCACACGAGCTCGTAGCTCGGGTTCGCCACGGTGCCGCCGGTGTAGCCGCTGACGACGTCGCTCACGCCGCGCAGGGTGCGGTAGACCGCGTCGAGACACCAGAAGCAACCGCCTGCGAGGACGAAGGTCTGCATTGTGGACCCCTTTCGTGAAGTCATGTCCATGCTCTCAAACGACGGCACGCCGCAGATCGTTCCCGGGCGCGAACAGCGCGCGTCGTACTCTCACCGCATGCAGCTATGGAACGACTTCGTGAGCTGGGTCGGCGACCCCGACAACCAGCCTCTGCTCTTCGCCGTCGCGGTGTTGTTCGTCGGCATCGTGCTCTCCGGCCTCATCGCCGCCTGGATCGCGCGCGGCACCGTGCGCGGCGTGCTCGCGCGCACCGACCGCCAGCAGAAGGCGTCGGCGATCGCCGCGCTGGTGGATGCCGCGACCGAGGCCTCCGTCTGGAACTCGCTCACCCCCGGTGAGCAGGTTCTGAGCGACCGCGCCGTGGGCCAGGCCGACATCCAGGTGCGACTGCTGCCCGTCAAGGGCGCGGGCATCGCGGCCAACTGGGCCACCCACCAGCTCGCCGAGATGAAGCGGAACTCCGCCACCTTCGGCTACCAGCTCGACCCGGTCGTCGCCGAGTTCCGGGACCGGCTCATCGAGTGGCAGAACAAGCCCGGCCGCGCGAAGCGCATCTTCGCGGGCGATCTCGAGCGCTGGCGCTTCGAGTCCGCGACTCCGACGGGCCAGCTGGAGGCCGAGCAGGACCAGTGGGTCGCGCAACAGCACCACGAGAAGCACGCGGCACCCGCCGCAGCCCCCGTCACGGTTCCCCCGACGTCACCGGCCGATGAGCCGACCCAGGCGATGGCTCAGCTGCCCTCGGCCCCGCCCTATCTCCATCGGGACGACAAGGAACCCGAGCGCTACACCGCCTAGCCCGACCCGCTCGCGCGCTGTGTCGCCCGTGAGACCGTCTGCAAGACTGGCTGCATGACAGATCGGCTCACGGGCGCACGCGCGCTCGGCGCCGCAGCCGGCGCGTACACGCAGGGCTTCGCCCGAATCGCCGCGGTGACATTCCCCCTGGTGATCGCCGACCCTGCTGCAAACGCCGAGCGGCTTCTCGAGCAGGCGCGCGCCTGCCACGACCGCTCGGTCGCGGTGGCCGTCTTCACCGAGCTCTGCCTGACCGGCTATGCGCACGACGACCTCGTCCTGCAGGACGCCGTGCTCGACGCGGTCGATTCCGCGCTCGAGCGCATCGTGCAGGCATCCGCCGGGCTGATGCCCGTGCTCGTCGTCGGCGCGCCCCTGCGTCACGGCAACCGGCTCTTCAACTGCGCGGTGGTCGTCCACCGCGGCAGAGTCCTCGGCGTCGCCCCCAAGTCGTACCTGCCGAACTATCGCGAGTTCTACGAGCGCCGGTGGTACGCGCCGGGCGACGACCAGCGCGGCGGCGCGATCGAGGTGGCCGGGCAGAGCGCGCCCTTCGGGCCCGAGCTGCTGTTCGAGGCATCCGATGTGCCCGGGCTCGTTCTGCACGCCGAGATCTGCGAGGACATGTGGATTCCGGTGCCGCCCAGCGCCGAGGCGGCCCTGGCGGGTGCGACGGTGCTCGCCAACCTGTCGGGTAGCCCGATCACGGTCGGCCGGGCCGACGACCGCCAGCTGCTCGCCAAGTCCGCCTCGTCGAGATGCCTGGCTGCGTATGTATATGCCGCCGCAGGCATGGGCGAGTCGAGCAACGATCTCTCGTGGGACGGCGAGACGCTGATCTACGAGGCGGGCCGACTGCTCGCCGCCACCGACCGCTTCCCCGACGGCCCCCGTATCGCCGTCGCCGACATCGACGTCGAGCTGCTGCGGCAGGAGCGGCTGCGGCAGGGCACCTTCGACGACAACCGGCGCACCTTGGACGCGCGCATCTCCGGGTTCCGGCGCGTCAGCTTCGAACTCGCTCCCCCGACGGAGGACATCGGCCTCGAGCGCGCCGTCGACCGGTACCCCTTCGTCCCCGACGACCCGGCCCGGCTCGCCCAGGACTGCTACGAGGCCTACAACATCCAGGTGTCGGGCCTCGAGCAGCGGATGTCGGCCATCGGCGGCCCCAAGCTCGTGATCGGCGTCTCGGGCGGCCTCGATTCGACGCATGCGCTGCTCGTCTGCGCGCAGGCGCTGGACCGGCTCGGCCGACCGCGCAGCGACATCATCGCCGTCACGATGCCGGGCTTCGCCACCTCCGACGCCACCAAGTCGAATGCCTACGCCCTCGCCGCCGCGCTCGGCGTGACCTTCGAAGAGCTCGACATCAAGCCCACCGCCGAGGAGATGTTCCGCCGCATCGGACACCCGTATGCGAACGGCGAGCCCGTCTATGACGTGACCTTCGAGAACGTGCAGGCGGGGCTGCGCACCGACTATCTGTTCCGCATCGCCAACCAGCGCGGGGGAATCGTGGTCGGCACGGGCGACCTCTCCGAGTTCGCGCTCGGCTGGGCGACCTACGGCGTCGGCGACCAGATGTCGCACTACGCCGTGAACTCGGGCGTGCCCAAGACCCTGATGCAGCACCTGATCCGCTGGGTGAGCGGCTCCGGGCAGTTCTCGAGCGAGGTGTCGGACGTTCTCGAGCGGGTGCTCGCCACCGAGATCACCCCCGAGCTCGTGCCGGCCGGCGAGGACGGCGTCGTGCAGTCGACCGAGAAGACCATCGGGCCCTACGCGCTGCACGACTTCGCACTGTTCCACACCCTGCGCTACGGCCTGCGCCCGAGCAAGATCGCCTGGCTGGCGGCGCGGGCCTGGGCGGATGCCGCGAGCGGCGCCTGGCCGGCGGGGTTCCCCGACGACGCGAAGGTCGAGTACTCGGTCGACGAGGTCGTGACGTGGCTCGAGGTGTTCCTGAAGCGCTTCTTCGGCTTCGCGCAGTTCAAGCGCACCGCGGTGCCGAACGGCCCGAAAGTGGCGGCCGGCGGCTCGCTGTCGCCCCGCGGCGACTGGCGCGCTCCGTCGGATTCCGCGGCGACGACCTGGCTCGCCGAGCTGCACTCGGCGTTCCCGCGCCCCTAGCCGAGCAGACGGCGATAGTCGTCGACCGACGACAGCGGCCCGTGCTGCTCGTGCAGTGCGGCGAGGGCCGCCCTCCTGCCCTCCGAGCTGCTCGTGGCGGCATCCAGCCGGGCCCTCAGCTCGCTCGGCGTCGCGAACGTGAGCGAGAAATCCGGTGCCTTCGCCCGCCCGGCGAGCGCCATGACGACCAGGTCGAGATAGTAGGCAGCTTTGACGACGTCGAGCACATGACCGCCTGCGTTGATGTCGAGGTACACGGATGCCTTCTCGAGCTCATCTCGAATGCGGTGGTGAGTGATGCTGGGGGTCAGCGCGAGATTCGAGTGGCGCCGCCCGAGCTCCTGCAGGCGCTCGCTCATGAGGGTGAGCGCGGCGACCGAGAAGGTGAGGTCGGGAAACGCCTCGAGCAGCTCGGGCAGCCCTGCGAGGTCGTCGCTGTTCGTCAGGGTGAACACGCGCTTCGGGTCGAAGCTCTCGTGAGCGGCGAACTGATCGAGGTGCGAGAGGTACTCGAGGTGCAGCGGCGTCTCGGGGTACTGTGCCGCCACCTTCCGCCTCAGTCGCTCGTCGAAGAAGACGATGCGGGCGAGTGCCTTCGGCTGCTGCAACTCGGTGGTCATGTTCTCGGGCGGGTCGCCCGGCATCGGCTCCTGCCAGAACAGGGTCGTGTTCGGGCGCCGTGCGCGCGTGCGCATGACGAACAGCGGGTACGAGAGCGAATTGATCAGAACCTCATCGTCGGCGAGCCCCTGCTCGTCGACGAAGTGCGAGACGAAATCCGTGAGGCTCGGGAACGTGAGCAGGCGCCCGGCCGATCGCATGACGACCGATCGCACGACATGGTCGACCTCGATCGTCCACTCCCCCGGCCCGCGGTAGACGGTCTGATGCACGGCCCCATCGGCGTAGTAGCTCACCGCGTACCGGTTCCCATAGCGGTCATAGCGGTCGGTGTGCCCCACCGACCCGTCGCGCAGCAGCCAGTCGACGCTCTCGACCTGCCGGAACGTGTTCGCCTCGTAGTTGATCCGCCCGATCACCTCGTCGTCGCGCAGCACCTCGCCATAGACCTCGCTGCCCTGCCGGATCTCGCACCACGGGGGAATCGGGACCTCGTTGAAGAAGAGCGGCTCGCCCCGCAACTCAAGGCCGGTGTAGACGACGAAGGGGCAGAGCGCCCCGTCTGCCAGCTCGCCACCGTAGTTGATCACCACAGGGGTCAACGGCACACCTGCCGTCTCGAGCGAGTGCATGAGCTCTCGCGTGGCGTCGTCGTAGTCGTTGAAGAGGCCTAGCACGCGTCCTCCTCCCGCAGCAGCTCCTCCCAGAGCCGCCGAACCTGGTCTGCGGTGTAGGACTCTGCCGAGTGCACGCTGTGGCTCCGCATCGCAGCGAAGTCCGCAGACGAGAGGGTGGCGACGATCGCGTCGGCGAGGGCGGCGGCGCCCCGCGCTCCAGGGGCGTACGGCACGAGGCAGCCGTTCGCGCCCTGCTCGACCATCTCGCGGTTGCCGTAGTCGATGTCGAAGCCCACGATCGGCAGCCCCTCCGCGATCGCCTCGAGCAACGACAGACCGAAGCCCTCTGAGGTGGATGCCGAGACGTAGAGCCCGTAGCCGCCGAGCAGCCCCTCGAGCCGGTGGTGGCCCATGAGCCGCACGCAGTCCGCCGTCCCGGTGTCGGCGATGGCCGCGATCAGAGGGTCGCGGCGGCCCTCGCCGTAGATGTCGAGGCGCAGCTCGGGAATCCGCCGCCGCGCGAGCGCAACGGCGTGGATCAGGACGTCGAGGTGCTTCTCATCGGCCAGGCGGCTGGCCGTGACGAGCGCGTAGCGGTCGTAGGCCGGTCGAGCCGACGCCTCGCGCACGAAGCCGACCGGGATGCGGTCGACACGGTAGCTGCCCGGCGGAAGCCGCGCCGCGAGCTGCGCGTCGAGCACCGCCTGCTGGCGGTGAGTCGAGACGATGAAGCCGTCGACGAGCTCGGGCCGGGTGAACACGTTCTCGTAGTGGTTGTTCCACAGCAGCACGCCGTCGTCCATCTGCTTCAGGTCGTAGTGCTCGGCGTGCACGACCGAGTACAGCCGGTGATCGCCGATGACCGGGTAGATGCCGTCGATGACGTCGAGCGCACGGTCGACGATCACGACGTCGTCGGGCCGGTCGAAGAGGCGCGCGAAGACGAACTGGAAGAACTGCGAGCGACCCTCGAGCAGGATGTCGCCGCGAAACGAGCTCGGTGCGGTGCGGCCCCTGCGTGCCGGGCTCCGGTAGAGCGGCGAGGCGGGTGTGATGACCGTGCGGGTGATCTCGCGGCCCCGGTAGAACTGCTCGGCGGCGACCCGCCCGTCCGGCGTGAAGAAGACGCGGCGCACCGGCTGGTTCTGGTGGTAGTACTCGACGTTGTTCAGCGTCGCGTCGTAGTGCTCGGCGCGCACGAGCCGGTCGCCGACGACCGTGTCGACGCGGTCGACGAGGCGCTCGCCCGTGGTCCAGATGCGGTGCCGCACCGGCGCGCTCGTCAGCCTGATGTCGATGTGGTCGTCGTGCACCTCGGGCCCGGAATGCGGCTGGGCGATCGCCGCGATGATGGCGTCGGCGCTCGTCTCGCACGGGCGGGCGCTGCGCCCCGAGACCAGGTTGTAGATCCACAGCACCTGCGGCTGCGGGAACCCGAGCCGATCGGTGAAGACGCTGAGGTTGGTGCCGATGTAGTCGGTGAAGACGTAGTAGTCGTCGACCCACGGGATGCCCGCGAGGAGCTCGCGGCGGTACGCCTGGGCGTACTCCACCCCACTCGAGGCGAAGCCGATCGCCTTGTTGATGTTGAAGACGCGCACCGGGCTCCTACCGGCTCACGCGAACTGGATGACGAGGCCGCCGTCGCCACCGCGCTCGATGCGGCTCAGGCACAGCAGCCGCACGATGTCGCGGTTGATCCGCCGCTTCATCTGCTCGAAGGCGAAGTACGCCTCTTTCCGGTACTCGTACTCGACCTTGTGCTGGGCGAGGTTCCGGTCCTGCACGACGGTCTTGAGCTGCTCGAGGAAGTCGACCTGCTCGACCCAGGCGACATCGATCGACTTGAGGAAGCAGATGTTCTGGAACCGGGCGTACACGTCAGGGTCGGCGAGCGCGTCGACCTTCTGCTGGATCGCCTGCGAGAACGTCGTCGACAGGAAGTCCTTCACGTGGGAGTCGTTACCCGTGTCGACCGAGTGGAAGTCGTCGGGAAGGTGGTAGCTCAGGTTGTCGAAGACGTACCGCATGAGCGTGCCGCGGTCCGCGCCGACCCCCGCTTCCACCGCCTCGGCGAACACCTGCTCGGCGATGCCCTCGAGCTCATCGCGGCCGATCGGCTCGCCCGTGATGATCTCATTGCGCACGGCGTAGACGAGGTCGCGCTGACGCGCCATGGCGATGTCGAAGTCCTTCGAGAGCTTCCTCGCCCCGCTCGCGGAGTCCTCGCTGGCTCGCTGCGCGCGGGCGAGCAGGCGCAGCATGGTTCGCGTGCTCCGGCGCCTCGTGCGGACATCCTCGGGTTTGATCGACCCGAAGCGCACGAAGAGGTCGTCCTCCATCGAGGCATAGAAGCGACTCGACCCGGGGTCGCCCTGCCGGCCGGCACGCCCGCGGATCTGCCCCTCGACCCGTCGGTTGGGGAACTGCTCGGTGCCGATGATGACGAGGCCGCCGAGCTCCTTGGCGTCAGGCTCGACCTTGATGTCGGTGCCGCGGCCCGCGATCAGGGTGGCGACCGTGATCGCGCCCTTCCGGCCGGCCTCGCGGACCATCTCGGCCTCCTTCGCCTCGCTCAGCGCGTTGAGCAGGTTGTGCTCGATGCCGCGGTCGAGCAGATACTGCGAGAACCTGATCGAGCTCTTGACCGAGCCCGTCGTGAGCAGAATCGGCCGCTGGGTTGCGCGCACCTCGTCGAGATAGTCGAGGATCAGCCGCTCCTTCTCGTCGACCGTCTGCACGACGACATCCGGCTCGTCAACGCGGATGACCGGGCGATAAGTCGGAATCTCGACGACATCAGTGCCGTACGTCTTGAGCAGCTCCTTCTCGGCGCCTTTCGCGGTGCCGGTCATGCCGCCCATCTTGTCGAACATGAGGAACAGGTTCTGATAGGTGACAGAGGCCATGGCGCGGTTCTCGGTGGTGATCTCAAGGCTCTCGCGGCCTTCGATCGCCTGATGCAGCCCACCCTGCAGCTTGTTGCCCTCGAGCAGGCGGCCCGTGACCGAGCTGAGCAGCACGAGCCGGTCCCCCAGCACCATGTAGTCGCGCATCGGCTGGAAGCTCGTGCGCGCCCGCAGCGCGAGGTGGATGTGGCGGTTCAATTGGAAGCGCTCGGGGGCGTAGATGTTCTCGACGTGGAAGAACCGGTTTCCCGCGGCGATGCCCTCGTCAGTGAGAGCGACGACGCCCGAGCTCTCGTCGTACTCGTACTCGACCCCGTCGCGCAGCGTCGCGACGAAGGCATCGGCGAGGGGGTACAGGTTCGACTGGACGCGCGGCGACCCCGAGATCACGAGGGGCGTCTGCGCGAGGTCGAGCAGGATCGCGTCGGCCTCGTCGATGAGCACGTAGTTGAACGGCTGCAGGAACTTCTCCTGCGTCGTCCCCGCGAGGTTCTCGAGCAGGTAGTCGAAGCCCACCTTGTCGCTCGTCGTGTAGATGACGTCGGCCGAGTAGATCGCCTTCTTCTCGGGAACGGAGAAGTCGGGTGCGCCCGCTTCCGGAACGCCGACCGCGAGCCGCAGGCCCATGAACTCGAAGAGCGGCCGGAACTCCTCCGCGTCGCGGCGCGCGAGATAGCCGTTGACCGTGACGAGCATCGCGCCGCGGCCCGACAGCGCGTTGAGGTACAGCGGCAGGGTGGCCGTGAGGCTCTTGCCCTCACCGGTCTTCATCGCGGCGATGTCGCCCTGGTGCATGACGATGGCGGCGAGCACCTGGTTGTCGTAGGGGAACTTGCCGACGATGCGCAGCGCCGCCTCGCGAAGCGCCGCGTATGCCTCGGGCAGCAGAGCGTCGAGGGATTCCCCCTTCGCGACGCGCTCGCGGAACTCGGGGGTCTTGGCCCGCAGCTCACCGTCGCTCAGGGCCCGCATCGCGTCCTGGTAGGAGTTCACGCGCTGGATGAGGCGGCCGTTGCGCGCTCCGCGGTCAGCCATTCCCGCTCACCTCCAAAAGGGCCAGAGATGTGAAGCGCACCTCGTCGCAGCCGGCGTTCACCAAGCGGATCGAGTAGTGGTGCACCTCGGGCGGGTAGTCGAAGGAGTAGTCCGGCGGGTACAGCAGCTGGGCGGTGAGCAGCCCGCCGAACCGATCGAAGAACCGCACCTCGAAGACGAGCGTGTCCTGCGGCACGGCCACCACGCGCGGCTCGATCCGATAGCTCTTGCCGTGGTGCAGCAGCGGCAGGGCCGGGGTGTCGCGCACCGACTGGTAGTCGGTGAACGAGTACCACTCCTGCAGCGTCGTGCCGCTCGGCATGAGCCGGTTCACCAGGTGCACCTCGCCCGACGCGTCGAAGGCCAGAGCGGAACCGTAGAGCGACGCCGGGCTGTTGTGATTGCCCCAGCGCACCGTCGCGACCTCAGCGGCTGACATCGAGCGCCCCCTGATACTCGTCGATGATGCGCCTGTACTGGTTCACGAACCAGGTGACGATCGATGCACTGTCGTCGTTGTGGCGCCCCTGGTAGCCGCGCGCGATCACCGTCGTCGGCTTCCCGGTCTGCGAATTGAGCAGCGTGTAATAGGCCTCGTCGTCGTAGTCGTCCTGCTGCATGTACGACAGCAGGATCTTGGTGTCCCCGAAGCCGGGCTCGCCCGTCCAGCGCTCGACGAGTCGCTGCGTGAACCGCGCCGCCGTGGACTCGTCGACGCCGCGATCCTCCCGGTTCCAGAAGTTCACCATGTCGAAGACCGTGAAGAACTCGTTGGGGCGGACGAGGCGCCCTCGCTCGGCCACATAGTCGAGGTCGACGATGGGCTTGCCTGCGATGATCGCGAGCGCATCGAGCTGCGACCCGTAGTAGAGCGCGCCGAACGACCCCATCGACAGGCCCGAGACGATCACGTCGCTCTCCTGGAACCCCAGATCGCGGATGTGCTCGCGGATGACCCGCAGCAGCCCCTCCTCCAACTCGGCGCTGCCGAGATAGAAACGGCCGCCCTCCAGCCTGGGGTCGGTGACGAGCAGGAAGGGGTGCCCCATGCGCTCCATCATGAAGTAGCCCTCGAAGCCTTCCGCGGGCCGATACCCGGCGAAGTAGATGTTGAACGGCGGCTCGAGATCGCCCGGGTGGAAGTAGTAGAAGAGCTCCTCACGCCGGCTGTCGACGATGCGCCGGCCCCCGGGCAGGAAGTACCCCGCGCCGAGCCGCGAGTGCCGGTAGTGGATCGGCCCGACCTTCACCTCGCCCGTGCCCCTGGCGAAGATCGAGCAGGCGAGGTAGCCGCTGGTCGGCTCGTCGATCACGATCGGCTCGGCCAGTTCGGCTTCGGAATAGCGGCGCTGGAAGACGATCACGTCGGGCGTGCCGCTCTGGATGAGCTGCACGCTGAGCTCGATCTCGCAGCCGGCATCCTTGACGTACTCCGGCCAGAGCTCCAGGGCCCGCTCGCTGTCGTAGGCGATGTTCTCGCGCCAGATCACCAGCTGGCGCAGCTCGTCGCCGTGATCGATGTCCGCAACGAGGTACGCGTTGCCCTCGTACCGCGAGCCGCCGGTGTGGAAGGGCGAGAGCAGTGCCTTCCTGATCTCGAGCTTCTGGCCGAACGGCTTGGCGAAGTACTTCCGGGGCAGCGCGTCGATGATGCCCTGCCGATCGCCGAGATCCTCGTAGACCGCCGCCTTGCGCGCGAGGAAGCGCTGGGCCGCATCGTCGAACCCGTCGCGCAGCTCACGGGCGACCAACAGCGTGTAGGGCGTCACGACGGTGTCGAGTTCCTGCAGCCGCTCCAGCTCGCACGGGGCATCCAGCACCGTGACGTCGACGCGCCCGATGAGCTTCGCATCGACGGCCGACACATCGCCTGCGGGGATGAAGGCCCATTCGACACCGGTCGGCAGGCTCGAACTCGCCGACCAGTCGTCACGCCCGATCTGAAGGACCCGCATAGGCCACCGCCTCTCTGATCAGATCCCACCGGCCGAGAATCTCGTGCGCCCGGAACAGGTCCTGCAGCACCCTGCACTGCACGAGGGACTGGTTCCAGTGCTCGAGTCCGTTCAGGAAGTAGTCGAGGGCCGGCGCCAGTTCCGACTCGTCGCTCACCACGTAACCGTTGATCGGATGCGTGATCAGCTCGTGCTCGTAGCGATTGATCTGCGGAACACCGGCGTTGACCGCTTCGGTCGCGAGCCGGTAGTTGACCGACCGGCCGAGATCGATCAGCACGCGCGACTTCGTGACCGTCTGGATCATGTCGGCTTCGCGGTCGATGAAGGTGAGCTGAATCCTCTCCTCCGGGGCTTCGGCGATGCCCACGTCGATGCCGAGCGCCGTGAGCTCGTCATCGGCGGCGAATGCCTGGTCGAGGTGCTGATAGCCGGCGATCACACGGCGCACCTCGCCGAGGAAGTCGAGATCCTGTGAGCGGAAGGTGCACACGAGCAGGCGGGTGTGGTCGTTGCCGACCAGTTGCCCGACCGTCATCGCGATGGCGTAGTCGAGCTCTTCGGGCGTGATGCCGTCGACGAAGAGCGAGATGTAGACCTTCGCCTCGTTGGCGCTCGCGCCGAAGGTCGATCGGCGCTCGAGCGGGTAGACCGACAGCACAGGAAGCGCCGCCCACACGTCGAGCTCTTCGGCCGCGCCGCTCGTCTGCTGACCCACGTCAGCGAACACGGCGCCCGCCCGGGCGAGCACCTCGCCGGATGCCCGCGCGGTGCGGTTCACCGACCGTGACAGCACCAGCGTCTGGTCGGTCAGCACCGATGCCACGAGGTCGTTGTGCTGCTCGGACACGGCGAGGACGACCGTGTCGTGCTCACCGCTGCGTGAGCCGAGATGAGCCCCGAGGAACTCGGCCATCAGGGCCTCCCAGCTCTCGTACGACGGCTGCCGGAATCGGTCGCCGTCGTTCTGAACGACGTCGATGCGGCCCGACGGCACGTCCTCGCTCACGATCACGTCGCCCGTGCGCGACAGGTAGTACTGGGTCATGGGGCGGCCCGTCTCGTCGTGCATGAGGACGCTCGACAGGAATCCCCTGTCGTCATAGATGCGCTCCAGCGCAGGCATCCCATCGCCGTAGTAGCGGATCGACTGCAACGTGCCCTCGCGCGCCAGGTACACGCGCGCATAGACGGCATCGCCCTGCATCACCGTCACGATGAACGGGTTGTAGTGGAAGCTGACGCCGTCTGGCCACTCGAGCTGCAGGAAGTCGATGGGGCGCGTGTAGTCGTCCTCGAGGCCCTGGATCTCGTCGAACAACGACCAGTACGGCACGTCGAAGATGCTCTGGCTGTGCAGGAAGCGGCGCAGGCTGGGCACATAGTTCAGCACGATCAGTGCGGCCTCTTCGGTGCCCTGGTGGAACACGCGCAGCTGAGTGACCGTGTCGTCGGACTCGGCCGCGGCCTTCGCGCGGAACCAGGCGCTGTCGGTCGAGTACCAGGGGCGGTCGGCGCCGTACCAGGCGGGAATGAAGTGGATCATGCGACCGCCTTGCTCGTCCGCGTCGCGGCGCCGCCTCGGAAGTCGAAGACGTACTTCGTGCCGAGCAGCGTGTCGGCGATCTCCTCGTGCAGCATCCACAGCACGCCGAGCAGGATCATCAGGGTCTGTGGTGCCGTCAGCACGAACTGAAGGTTCGGGAAGGTGCCGATGAAGTAGAGCGGCAGCCCGGTGAACACCACGAGGAACAGCCCGCTCAGCACCGAGAGCAGCACGACGCGACGACGGATGTAGCCCCGCGTCGCCTCGCCCGGGGCGACGTGGTCGAAGTACTCGCCGCTGTCCCTCATGCGCTTGGCGGCCCCCTTCGGGTCGACGGTGAAGAGCCCGAAGAAGATGGTGAGGCCGAACAGCAGCATCAGATATGCGGTGAACCCGATCGGGCTGCTCAGCCCCCACACCGACAGGAAGCGGCCGGCGCCTGAGGCGGCACCGGGAATCACCACCCCGGCCGCGTGCACGACGAACTGCGGAATCGCGATCAGCGACAGCGCGTACATGATCGGCGAGGCTCCCGCCGGGTTGAGCTTGATCGGCAGATACGACACGCCGATGAATCCGCTGTCGATCGACACCTTGTTCACGTGCAGCCGCAACTCGGCGTTGCCGAGGAACACGCCGATCAGAATGACGCAGACGCACGCGGCGATCACGAGCCACAGCACCAGCAGGTAGCGGTCGCTCGAGGTCGCGACATGCATCGTCTCGAGGTTCCGCATGGCGGTGATGATGATCTGGTACAGGATGAACATCGTGATGCCGCCGAGGCCCAGGTCCTCGTTGCGCTTCGCGAGCCACGCGACCAGCACCGCGCCCGCGGTGAAGATCACGACGATGACGATCTGCGCGTTCACCTGGTCCGAGAAGGGACCCCAGGTCACTCCGCTGATGTCGTACCGCGACATGAGGCTGATCGACTGGATGATCGCCAGCACGATCATGACGACGTAGCGCGCGCGATCCTGCGTCTGCTCGGGGATCTTCCGATCGCGCGCGATCTTCCCGATGAACAGGAAGCGCCACAGGATCGCGGCGCCCATCCACGGACCGAGCCCGAGGGAGAACAGCGATGGGTAGAAGAAGTTGCCGCCGGTCGCGATGTTCGCGATGTTGAGCAACTGCGTGTTCGCGGCATCCGTGCCCGTCGCCGAGCCGTGCAGAAGGGGCACGGGGATGTATCGGCCGATCATGAAGCACGCGAAGAACAGCGCGGTCCAGAGCAGCTTGGTCCTCAGCGAAGCGAACTTGCCGCGTTCACGAATCTGCGCCACACGCCGTCCTTCCCCCGTTCACCGCTGCGGACTCACTGCCTGTTGCCCCGATTGCCGAAGATGCCCAGCGAGCGCAGCAGAGACCCAATGCGGGACTGGCCGCTCGGCGCCCCCGACTCGCTCTGAAGGTAGCTCTCTGCCGCCGACATGCTCTCGATCACCGAGTCGCTGACGGAGGACTCGGAGTCGCTCGCCGACAGCGTGCCGCTCACGGACTCGTAGATGACCGTGCTCTGCGACTCTGTGACCGAGTCGGTCTGCGACACGCTCTCTGAAGTCGACTCGCTGCCGGAAGTGGAGGTGCTCATCGAGCCCGCACCTGCCGAGGCGCTGAGCTCGGGGGCCCCGACCACCGCCACGGGGCCGGATCCATCGCCGGCGCCCGGCACTCCCTGCACCGCGCTCCCGGCCCCCGACTCGAGCGGGCTGCTCGAGCCCGGAACCTGCGGCTCGCTCAGCGAGATCGAGGTACTGGCGGATGCCGAATCTGAGGCGCTGGTCGAGAGAGACTCGCTGGCGGAGGTCGACTCAGACTCGCTCGTCGACGTGGACTCCGACGTACTCGTCAATACCGATTCGCTGGTCGACGTGGACTCCGACTCAGAGGTACTGCTCAACTCGGACTCAGAAACACTGGCCGAGCCCGACTCACTGGCCGACGTGGACTCCGACTCGGACGTACTCGTCGACTCAGACTCACTCGTGGAACCAGACTCCGACTCAGAGCTGCTGCTCGACGCGGACTCAGATGTGCTCGTCGACTCAGACTCGCTAGTCGACGTGGACTCCGACTCCGAGGTGCTGGTCGACTCAGACTCACTGGCCGACGTGGACTCCGACTCAGACGTACTCGTCGACTCAGACTCACTCGTGGAACCAGACTCCGACTCAGAGGTGCTGGTCGACTCGGACTCAGATGTGCTCGTCGACTCAGACTCGCTAGTCGACGTGGACTCCGACTCCGAGGTGCTGGTCGACTCAGACTCGCTAGTCGACGTGGACTCCGACTCCGAGGTGCTGGTCGACTCAGACTCACTGGCCGACGCGGACTCCGACTCAGACGTACTCGTCGACTCAGACTCACTCGTGGAACCAGACTCCGACTCAGACGTGCTGCTCGACTCAGAGGTGCTCGTCGACTCGGACCCGCTCGTCGAAGCCGACTCAGACTCGCTGGTCGACACGGACGCCGACTCGGAGACACTCGCAGACCCAGACTCGCTGACCGACGTCGACTCGGATTCCGACTCAGACGTACTGGTCGACTCGGACTCGCTCGTGGATACCGACTCACTTGTGGAACCGGACTCCGACTCCGACTCCGAGACACTGGCCGACTCGGACTCACTGACCGACGTGGACTCAGACTCCGAAACACTCGCCGACTCAGACTCACTGAACCGTCCCCGGTTTGCTGCCGCTTCTTTTCGAGTGTGGAAGGAAGATGTTCATCGTGCCGAAGAGGATTCCCGAGGAGACGAAGCAGCGCGCGGTGCGGCTGGTGCTTGACCACTTGGACGAGTACCCGAACTTGACGGCGGCGTGCGAGACGGTCTCGGCGCGGCTGGGTTTCGGGGCCGAGTCGCTGCGCCGCTGGGTGCGGCAGGCGCAGGTCGATGCCGGGCAGCGGGAGGGCGTGACCACGGTCGAGGCCGAGGAGGTCAAGGCTTTGCGCCGGGAGGTGCGTGAGCTGCGCGAGGCGAACGCGATCCTGAGGGACGCGGCGGTTTTCTTCGCCGGGGAACTCGACCCCCGACGCCGCTGATCCTCGCGTTCATCGAGGAGCAGCGGGCCAAGGGCCGCGCGGTCGGGTCGGTCCTGGCGGTTCTGCGTTCGCAGGGCGTCAGGATCGCCGCGCGGACCTACCGGGCGTGGAAGCACGCCCAGCCCAGCGATCGCGACCGGGACGACGCCGAGCTTGCCGATGTGCTGCGCGGAATCGCGGGCACGCCGAAAGAGCATGTACGGCAGGCGCAAGATGACCGCGCACCTGAACCGGGAAGGATATGCCGTCTCGAAGCGGCGGGTGGACCGGCTCATGCGCGAGCTGGGCTTGAACGGGCGGGTGCGGGGCCGGAAGACGCGCACCACGGTTCCCGACCCGAAGGCGCCGAGGGCGCCGGACCTGCTGAAGCGCGACTTCACTGCCGCCGCCCCGAACCGCAGCTGGGTGGCCGACTTCACCTATGTGAGCACGTGGTCCGGGTTCGTGTACGTCTCCTTCGCGATCGACTGCTACTCGCGCGCCATCGTCGGCTGGTCGGCTGCGACGATCAAGACCACCCCGCTGGTCACGAACGCGCTGCGAATGGGCCTGTGGCGGCGCGACAAGGCCGGCCACGCCGCCCGGGACGGACTGATTCATCATTCGGATGCGGGCAGCCAGTACACCTCGATCCGGTTCGCCGAGACCCTCGCCCTGGAGGGGATCGCCGCCTCGATCGGCACCGTCGGGGATGCGTATGACAACGCCCTCGCCGAGTCGACGATCGGCCTGTTCAAGACCGAGGCCATCCGCGAGGACTCGCCCTTCCGAACCGGCCCGCTCCGGCAACTCGAGGATGTGGAATGGGTCACCGCGAACTGGGTCCACTGGTACAACACCGCCCGGCTGCACTCGCTCCTCGGGAACATGCCGCCCGACGAATACGAGACCAGCTACTACGCTGACCTCGACAGCTCACCCGAACCCGGGACAGAGCCCCGCAACGAAGCGGCATAGAACCGGGGACGGTTCAACCTCCTGGATGACCGACTCCATCACGTCGTCGAGCGTGCTCACGAGCCACACAGTAGCACCCGCCGTGCCGCCGGTCAGTGGGTCGCGCAACAACCATGTCAAGCGCGGCGAATCGGCGCTCTGACCGGCCATGAAGTAGACCGACTGGTCGAGCTCGTGCCCCCGGCGAGGATCGAACTCGCGACCAAAACATTAGAAGTGTTCTGCTCTATCCACTGAGCTACGGAGGCCGGACAAGTTTACCGAAAGGGCTAGAGCGCCTTCGCCGCGGCGACCAGCACCTGGTTCAGGGTCGGCACGCCCTCTGCGCGAAAGACCTCTGCTCCCCCGGCATCCGTCACGATCACGGTGGGCGTCGACCGGATGCCGGATGCCTCGGCGTCGCGCTCGAATGCCACGACGTCCTTCTCGACGACGGCGGCCCCCGGAATCAACCGCCCCGCCTCGGCGAGCACCGCGCGCGTCGCCATGCACGGGCCGCAGAATGCCGAGGTGAAGAGGGTGAGCTGCACCCTTCCAGCCTAAGCAGGGTGTGCGCCAATAGGATTGGAGCATGTCTGCTGCCTCGGATCGTCTCGTCTGGATCGACTGCGAGATGACGGGTCTCGACCCCGATAAGGACGAGCTGGTCGAGATCGCGGTGGTCATCACCGACTCCGAGCTCAAGCCCGTCGCCGAGGGCATCGACATCGTGATCAAGGCGAGCGACGAAGCGCTCGCCGGCATGGGCGAGTTCGTGACGAACATGCACACGACCAGCGGCCTCATCACCGAGATCCCGACCGGCAAGAGTCTCGCCGAGGCCGAGTACGAGGTCATGGAGTACGTCCTCAAGCATGTGCCCGACGAGGGCAAGGCGCCGCTCGCCGGAAACACGATCGGCACCGACCGCATGTTCATCACGAAGTACATGCCGCGCCTCGACGCGCATCTGCACTACCGCTCGATCGACGTCAGCTCCATCAAGGAGCTCTCCCGTCGCTGGTTCCCGCGGGTCTACTTCCAGGCGCCTGAGAAGGCCGGCGGCCATCGCGCGCTCGCCGACATCCTCGAGTCGATCCGCGAGCTCGACTACTACCGCAAGGCGGTCTTCGTCGCCGCCCCCGGCCCGACCAGCGAAGAGGCGCTCGCCGTCGCCACGTCCGTGGTGAACGAGTGGGCTCCTCGCATGTAATACACTTGACTGGTTGCCCGCTCGCCTTCCGAGACGGGCCTCATGGTGGTCGTAGCTCAGTTGGTAGAGCACCTGGTTGTGGTCCAGGGGGTCGCGGGTTCAAGCCCCGTCGATCACCCCAATTCGCCCTGGCGGGCGCACGTGGTCTGATCCATGAATCGCTATCGTGACCGACGCGAGGCCGGCGAGACCCTCGCCGCGTCCGTGGCCGAGCGGCTCTCTTCCACCGCCTCCCCTGTCGTCCTCGGTCTCCCGCGCGGCGGTGTTCCCGTCGCGGCCGCAGTGGCCCGGGCGCTCGACGCCCCACTCGACGTCCTCGTCGTGCGCAAGCTCGGCCTCCCCCTCAGCTCCGAGGTCGCCATGGGTGCCATCGCCTCCGTCGGCGGCGAGCTCGCGGTTGTCGCGAACGACGAGCTGCGAGCGCAGGTGACCGGGGATGCCTGGGCCGATGCCCTTGCCAGAGAGACCGCCGAGCTCGAGCGCCGCGTGCGCGCCTACCGCGGCGACCGCTCTGCCCTCGCCCTCGCGGGGCGCTCCGTGTTGCTCGTCGACG
>NZ_JBLRDT010000119.1:0-8136 GCF_057512245.1 Gryllotalpicola sp. CP2-P1 | reverse complement strand
TCTGCCGGGTCGCCCGTGACGGCCACCGCCATCTGGACCAGCCCGACGCCGAACGCCCCCGTGATCGCGGCGATCGAGCCGCCGCCGGGCGTCGGGTCCGCCGACGCCGTGCTTCTCAACAGGTCACTCGCGGGCCGCGCCCACAGACTTTCGCTCACGCGATGTCAGCCTACCGGGACCGCGGGCCACCGCACGGACCGGCCGCCCGCCGACGGGCGCTCGGACGGAATACTGGTGGGTCTATGGCCAAGAAGAGCTCAGGGGAACCGACGACGGCCGCGACCGTCGCGCTGCAGCGCGCGGGCATCCGCTTCACCCCGCATTCGTATGCGCACGACCCGGCCGTCACCGATTTCGGTGCGGAGGCCGCGCGTGAGCTCGGCGTCGACGCGGCTCGCGTGTTCAAGACGCTGATGGTGACAACGGATGCCGGCGGGTTCGGCATCGGCGTCGTGCCGGTCGACTCCCTGCTCGATCTCAAGGCGATCGCCGCCGCGCTCGGCGGGAAGAGGGCCGAGCTTGCCGACCCGAGGGCGGCCGAGCGCAAGAGCGGCTACGTGGTGGGCGGCATCTCGCCCATCGGGCAGAAGACCCCGCTGCCGACGGTTCTCGACGCCTCGGCCGAGCGGTTCGAGACGATCCTCGTCTCGGGCGGGCGGCGCGGGTTCGACATCGAGCTGGCACCGGCGGATCTGCTCACGGCGACGGGCGGACGCTACGGCAGAATCCGCCGCTCATGATCGCTGGAGCGCGCTGAGCCGGCCCGCGGCCCTCACGCGGTGATCTTGATCAGCTCGCGCAGGCAGTAGTGCAGCAGCGGCTCGGGGAAGTCCGGCGAGAGCCGGTTGTAGACGACGCGCCCCTCCTTCCGGGTCGCGACCAGCCCCGCGGCGCGCAGCAGCCGCAGCGCGTAGCCTGCGGCGTCTTCGCTGACGTCGAGCGCCAGCGCGAGGTCGCCGACGCAGAGCTCGTCGGTCTCGTCGAGGGCGAAGACGATGCGCAGCCGCAGCGGGTCCGCCATGACCGACAGCAGCCCCGCGAGTCGCGCGGTCTCGTCCGCGCTCGGCACCGCCGTGCGCGCCTGGGCGACGGCCCGGGCGTCGATCGGGTGCTCGTGCTCGAGCGTCATGACTGTGCGAGGAACGCCGCGGGCTTCAGCTCGAATGCGGTGCGGCAGCCCGGCGAGCAGAAGTAGTAGGTCTCGCCTTCGTATTCGATGCTCGCAGCCGCGGTCTCGGGGCTCACCGCCATGCCGCAGACGGGGTCGCGGTGGCTGCCGTTCGGGTCGTGGTGCATTCCGTGCTCGTGGTCCATGGGGTGATTCCCTTCCTCGGGCGCTGCCCGGTCGTCGAAGCGCCGCGCGCAGCGGTCGGAGCAGAAGTAGTAAGTCTCGCCGTCGCGCTCGCGCTGCGCCGGGGCGTTCGCGATCTCGACCTGCATGCCGCAGACCGGGTCCTTCGCGTACTTCCCCTCGGCGGCCGCGGCACGGCGGTGCGTGCGGTACAGCCAGTACATGACGGCGAACAGCACGAGGGCTGCGAGGTTGAGCCAGGTCGTGTGGTTCCATGCGAAGCCGTGCGCACCCATGGCGCGGATCGGCTCGGGCTCGGGGATCCCGACCCACCGGAACAGGTACTCGACGGCGAGCCCCGCCGCGCTCATGGTCGCCCAGAACAGCACGAGGATGCGCACAGTCACCCGCAGCCCGAAGTAGCCGCGGTAGATCGCGAGCAGCGGCAGCGCGATCAGGTCGGCGAAGACGAAGGCGACGACGCCGCCGAAGCTCGCTCCCCCGTGCCAGAGCGTCGCGGCGAGCGGCACGTTGCCCACCGAGCAGACGAAGCTGATGATCGCGAGGAACGGCCCCACGATGACGTTCTCGAGGCTCGACCAGAAGCCGTGGCCAGTGAGGAACAGCGACTGCCACACGGCGGTCGGCACCAGCACGGTGATGAAACCGGCGACGAGGAATCCGATCACCAGCTCTTTGCGGATCATCGTGAGGTCGCTGATCATGTAGCCGGCCGCGTCGGACCAGCCCGCGCGCGTGCGCAGGCGCTCGCGCAGCGGCGTCTCATCGCTCGGCCCCTCGGCGTGATGATGCTCGTGCCCGCCGGCCGCCCGGCGCGCGCCGCCCTCTGACTGCGCGAGGTGTCGATGCGCCTCGTCGGCGATCGCGCCCCCGAGCACGCGCGGCCCGATCACACCGATCAGCGCGATCATGATCGCTCCCCCGACGAACTCGGCGAGGGCGAACTGCCACCCGAGCAGCAGCCAGAGCACGAGGCCGAGCTCGACGACGAGGTTGGTGCTCGCGATCATGAACACGAGCGAGGTGGTGAAGTCGGCGCCCCGGCGGAACAGGGTCTTGGCGAGCGCGCTCGCCGCGTAGGAGCAGGACGAGCTCACCATGCCCCAGAAGGTCGACTTCGCGATCGTCGCCGGCCGGTGGTCGCCGAGCATGCGCTGCATGCGCCCCCGCGACACGAAGGCCTGCACGGCGCCCGACAGCGCAAAGCCGAGGAACAGCGCCCAGAGGGTCTGCCAGAACATCGATACCGCGTCGAGCAGCCCGTCGCCCAGAATCCGGAGAATCGTCATCGCATCCACGATATCTGTAAATCTGTACGGATATCCAGATATTCCGACTCCGCCGAAGAATTCGCGCGCACACGAAGGGGCCGGGGATTCCTCCCCGGCCCCTCACGCGCAACGGGCGGCTACCCGGCGATGGGCGCGCCGAGCTCGGCGGTCTCCTGCTCGGCATGCGCCGAGGTCTCCTCGGCGATGGTGAGGATGCCCTGGGTGTCGACCGAGGTGTTGACCGCCCAGTAGTAGATGATCAGGCTGAACGCGGCGGTGACCGCCATGTCCCAGCCGAACGGCAGCCAGTCGGGCCCGGCGATGGTGCCGTTCGCGTCCTGGTTCCAGTCCGACAGGAAGACGATCAGGCCGAGACCGATCAGGTACGGGAAGAGCCACTGGGCGGCCTTCCAATTGAAGTGCACCGGCGTCGGGTTCAGCTTGAACACCCGGGTCACCACGATGATCGCGAGGCCGATGAGGATGCAGATTCCGAGCTTGTAGTCGGTGAGCCAGCCGGTCCACAGGATGATCCAGTTGGCGACGATGAACGCGATCGGCGACAGGATCGCACCGCCGGGCAGCCGGAACGGCCGGTCGGCGTTCGGGATGCGCTTGCGGAACGCGCCGAACGCGAGGGGCGCGCCGGCGTACATCAGCACCGAGGCGCTCGTGATGAGGCTCACGAGCGACTGCCAGCTGGGGAACGGCAGGAAGCAGACGCAGCCGAAGATCCAGGCCACGATCAGGCCGAACCACGGCACGCCGCGGCGCGTCGTCGACTCGAGCAGCTTCGGGAAGTAGCCGTTCTTCGACAGGCCGTACGAGACGCGGCTCGTCGCGGTGAAGTAGATGAGGCCGGTGCCACCGGGCGAGATGACGGCGTCGACGTAGAGCACGACGGCGAGCCAGCCGACGCCGACGGCGGTCGCGAGCAGCGCGAACGGGCCCGACGCGTACTGCGCGGCGGTCTTGGCCCAGGTGCCGAGCAGGTGGTCGCCCGGAATCGCCGCGATGAAGACGACCTGCAGGGCCAGGTAGATCACGAGGCCGATGAGCACCGAGCCGATGACGGCGCGCGGGATGTCGCGCTTGGGGTTCGAGGACTCACCCGCGAGCTGGTCGGCCTGCTCGAAGCCGAGGAGGGCGAAGACGATGCCCGCCGTCGGCAGTGCGGACAGCACGCCCTTGAGGCCGGTCGGGGCGAAGCTCTCGCCCGCACCGAAGTTGCTGCCGTGGAAGTTGATGATCGCGAGCACGAAGATCGCGAGCACCGGCACGCCGATCTTCCACCACGTCGCGGCGCTGTTCGTGTTCGCGAGCGCGCGGATCGAGAAGAAGTTGATGGCGGTGAACACCGCCATGATGACGACGGCTGCGATGATGCCGCTCGGCGTCAGGATCTCGGTCGTCGGATTCTGGAAGTGGGCGCCGAAGCTCCAGTGCTCCGTGCGCGCCAGCGACTGCCAGTAGCCGAGCATCGCCATCACCTCGATCGGCGCGACGGTGACCGCCTGCAGCCACGAGAACCAGCCGAACGCGCCGCCGGCGATACCGCCGAAGGCGAGGTGCGGGAAGCGCGCCGTACCGCCGGCGATCGGGTACATGCCACCGAGCTCGGCGTGCACGAGGGCGAGGATCAGAATGGCGATGGCACCGATGATCCAGGACCAGATGACGGCAGGGCCGGCAGCCGCGAGGCCCTTCTGCGCGCCGTACAGCCAGCCGGAGCCGATGATCGAGCCGGCCGAAGCCCACATCAAGCCGATGAAGCCGATCTGCCTCTTCAGCCCGGTGTCGGGAAGCGCGATCTTCTGCGATTGCGTTGTGGTCATGAAAGGTCTCTCCTCATCATGGGAGCCGGACGACCCCCGGAGTGGTCACCCGAAACCTTTACAGATCAACGACTCACGGTCAATTCACGGCGTGCGGACTTGGCTGATCCATAAGTAGGTGTTACAAGCGCGCAATGCTCAGTCGACGTCGCTGGAGCGCTGCCAGATGTTGACGCCCGCGTCGACGGCATGCTCGTCGATCGCGGCGAGCTCATCGGCCGTGAACTCGAGCTTCGTGAGCGCCGCGAGGTTGTCCTCGAGCTGGGCCACGCTCGAGGCGCCCACCAGCGCCGACGTGACGCGCTGGTCGCGCAGCACCCAGGCGATGGCCAGCTGGGCAAGGCTCTGCCCGCGCGACTCGGCGATCGCGTTCAGGGCGCGCACCCGCTCAAGGACCTCGTCGGTGAGGAATCCCTCGCGCCACGACGGCGCCTTGGTGGCGCGCGAGCCCTCGGGAACGCCGTTCAGGTACTTGCTCGTGAGCAGGCCCTGGGCCAGCGGGCTGAACGCGATCACGCCGAGGCCGAGCTCGCCGACGACGTCGAGCAGGCTCTCGCCCTCGGCCCCGTCGCCCGGGCCCTCGACCCACCGGTTGAACATCGAATAGCTCGGCTGGTGGATGAGGGCGGGCGTGCCGAGCTCGCGCAGAATCCCGACGGCCTCGCGCGTGCGAGCCGGCGAATAGCTCGAGATGCCCGCATAGAGCGCCTTGCCGCTGCGCACCGCCTGATCGAGCGCGCCCATGGTCTCTTCGAGCGGCGTGTCCGGGTCGGCGCGGTGCGAATAGAAGATGTCGACGTAGTCGAGGCCCATGCGCGTGAGCGACGCATCGAGGCTCGACAGCAGGTACTTCCGGCTGCCCCACTCGCCGTAGGGGCCGTCGAACATCTTGTAGCCGGCCTTGGTCGAGATGATCAGCTCGTCGCGGTACGGCCGGAAGTCCTCTGCCATGAGCCGCCCGAAGTTCTTCTCGGCGCTGCCCGCGGGCGGCCCGTAGTTGTTCGCCAGGTCGAAGTGCGTGACGCCGAGGTCGAAGGCCCGGCGCAGAATGGCGCGCTGCGTGTCGAGCGGCGTCGTGTCACCGAAGTTCTGCCACAGGCCGAGCGAGACGGCGGGCAGCTTCAGGCCGCTGCGGCCCGTGCGGCGGTAGGGAATCGAGTCGTAACGGTCTTCTGCTGCGAGGTACGGCACGGTCTCAGCCTTGCACGCCCGCGTCGCGCGGCAGGCCCAGCGCGCGGGCGAGCTGCGTGTAGCCGCCGGGCACGTCGTCATCGGATGCCTGCACCAGCTGAACCGCGACGTGGTCGGCGCCCGCGCGCAGATGCGCCGACAGGCGCGCCTCGATCGCGGCGTCGTCGCCGTAGACCACGAGATCGTCGATGAGGCGGTCGCTGCCGGGGCTCTCGACGTCGTCGTCGCCGTACCCGAGGCGTTTCAGGTTGTTGACGTAGTTGCGCAAGCCGAGGTACGGCCGGTCGACGCTCGGGCGGCCGAGCTCGCGCGCCTGCTCGGCATCCTCTCGCAGCACGACGCGCTGCTCGGTGGCGAGCAGCTTGCCCGCGCCGAGGATCGCACGGGCGCCCTCGTTGAACGACGGCGTCACGAGGTAGGGGTGCGCGCCCGCCGAGCGGTCGCGGGCGAGCTCGAGCATGCGCGGCCCAAGCGCGGCGAGCACGCGGCGCTCGAGCGGCACCCCGCCCTCATCGAGCGCGTCGAGGTACGCGACCATGGCGCCGTAGGGCTTGAGCGCCTGCTCGCCCTGCCCCTCGGGGTGGCCCGCGCCGATGCCGACGATCAGCCTGCCGGGGTGCGCGGCCTCGATGCGCCGATACGACTCGGCGAGCTCGCGGGCGTCGTCCGTCCAGATGTTGACGATCCCCGTCGCGACCGCGATGGTGCTCGTGTTCGCGATGACCGCCTCGACGAGCCGCAGGTCGGCGGGCTGGCCCCCGAGCCAGACCGCGCCGAAGCCGAGCGTCTCGAGGTGGTACGCGAGCTCGGGTGTCGGGTTGGCGCGGCCCCCGATCCACACTCCGAAGCGGCCGACGTCAGGCGTGCGCGATTCGCTCATATCTCCCTCGTTCCCGGCTCGGCCGGTCGACTCACAGCCCGAAGTACGGGCGGATTCCTGCGGCGGCCTCGAGGAACGCGTCCACGTCGTCGGCCGTGTTGTACAGATACACGCTCGCCCGCACGCTCGCGGTCAACCCGAGACGGCGATGCAGCGGCTGCGCGCAATGGTGCCCGACGCGCACCGCGATGCCGCGCGCGTCGAGGAACTGCCCGGCGTCGTGCGCGTGCACCCCGGCGACATCGAAGGCGACGAGCCCCGCCCTCTCCTCCCCCGCGGCCGGCCCGATCAGGCGCAGGCCGGGGATCTCGGAGAGCCCTTCGTAGAGCCGGGCGGCGAGGGCGTGCTCGTGCTCGAGCACGGCCGGCACGCCGGCATCCGCGAGATACCCGACGGCGGCGCCCAGCGCGATCGCCTGCGACACGGGCTGCGTGCCCGCCTCGAAGCGCTGCGGCGCGGGCAGGAACTCGGCGCGCTCCATCGTGACTGTGGTGATCATCGAGCCGCCGGTGCGCGCGGGCGGCAGCGCGTTCAGCAGCTCGCGCTTGCCGTAGAGCACACCGAGGCCGGTCGGCCCGAGCATCTTGTGGGCGCTGAAGGCGGCGAAATCGACGCCGAGCGCGTTCAGGTCGAGCGGGCGGTGCGGCGCGGACTGGCACGCGTCGAGCACCGTGAGAGCGCCGACGGATGCGGCGAGCTCCACCAGCTCGGGCACGGGGGCCACCATGCCCGTGACGTTCGAGACGTGCGCGAACGCGAGCACGCGCGTCTTCTCGGTGACGACGGCGCGGGCGTCGTCGATGGTCCACAGCCCGTTGTCGTCGACGGGGATGTAGCGCAGCACGGCGCCGGTCTGCGCCGCGAGCTCCTGCCAGGGGATGAGGTTCGCGTGGTGCTCGGCCTCGGTGACGACGATCTCGTCCCCCGGCCGCACGGCGAAGCGGCGGGCGGCCTCGCCGCCTCGGCCGCGGGAGGCGACGCCGATCGCGAGGGCCACCGTGTTCAGGGCATCCGTCGCGTTCGACTGCCACGCGATCTCGTCGGCCCGTGCGCCCACGAAGCGCGCGACCGCCTCGCGCGCGCCCTCGAACTCCTCGGTCGCCTCGGCCGCGAGCGTGTGCGCGCCGCGGTGCACCGCGGCGTTGCGCTTCTCGAGGTATTCGAGCTCGGCGTCGAGCACGACCTGCGGCCGTTGCGCGGTCGCGGCCGAATCGAGGTAGACGAGCGGATGCCCGTTGACGTTCTGGTCGAGCAGGGGGAAGTCCGCACGCAGCTCAGCGAGCGGCGCGGTCAGGGATGCCGGAGTTGCCACCCCTCAACGCTATGCCGCGGTGTCGGTTTCTGTCTGATCGTTACGCGCGCCCGCCGCGGGCTGCTCGAGCGCCGGGCGCCCGAAGCTGAACGGGAACTCGCGGCGCACCACGAACCCGAGGCGCTCGTAGACGCGCTTGGCGGGCTCGTTGTCGGCGCGCACGTGCAGGAAGGCCCGCTGTCCCTCGGCGCGGATGCCCGAGGCCACGGCGCGCACGACCCGGGCGGCATAGCCGCGGCCGCGGTAGTCGTCGTCGGTGCACACGGCGCTGATCTCGACCCAGCCGTTCGGGTTCATGCGGCGGCCGGCCATGGCGACGAGCTTCGACCCGCCGT
>NZ_JBLRDT010000118.1:0-8139 GCF_057512245.1 Gryllotalpicola sp. CP2-P1 | reverse complement strand
CGGCCGGCCCGGGTTCCGCGCCGTGCGCGGCGTCGACTTCGAGATCGCGCCGGGGGAGGTGCTCGGCCTCGTCGGCGAGTCCGGCAGCGGCAAGACCACCATCGGGCGCGCCATCGCGGGCCTGACCCGCGTCACGGGCGGTTCGCTCACGGTTCTCGGGCACGAGATGCGCGGCATCCGCGAGCGCGAGTTCCGCCCCGTGCGCAAAGACGTGGGGTTCGTCTTCCAAGACCCTGCATCGAGCTTCAACCCGCTGCTCACGATCGGCGACGCGATCGCCGAGCCCATGCTCGTGCACGGCGCCGTACCGAATGCGGCCGCCGCGCGCGCCCGGGTGCTCGAGCTGCTCGGGGCCGTGCAACTTCCCGATGAGTACGTCGACCGCTTCCCGCACGAGCTCTCCGGCGGTCAGAGGCAGCGCGTCTCGCTCGCTCGCGCCCTCGCGCTGCGGCCGAAGCTGGTGATCTTCGACGAGCCGACCTCGGCCCTCGACGTGTCGGTGCAGGCGCGCGTGCTCGAGCTGATCACGCGGCTCCAGGCCGAGTTCGGCTTCGCCGGGCTCTTCATCAGCCACGACCTGGCCGTCGTCGACCTGATCGCGACCCGCATCGCCGTCATGCACACGGGCGAGATCGTCGAGACCGGCACGAACGCCGAGGTGCTCGGCAGCCCCCGCGACCCGTACACGCAGAAGCTGCTCGCGTCGCTCCCGGTTCCCGACCCCGTGGCTCAGGCCGCTCGACGCGCGGAGCTCAAGGAGCTCGCGGCGCAGAACGCCGAGGGCAGCGCGGGCTGAGTAGGCTCGCAAAGGTGAAGACGCAGCCCGGAAGCGCCCCCGCGCCGATCGTCGTCAACGACCTCTCGGCGCAGTACCGCACCAAGGGGCACCCCGGCGGGTACGCGCTGCGGGGGGTGAGCTTCGAGGTCAAGGCGGGCGAGGTGCTCGGCATCCTGGGGGAGTCGGGCGGGGGCAAGAGCACCCTCGCTCGCATTCTCGCGGGGGAGCTCGCGCGAAAGGGGGCGGGCGGATATGACATCCGCATCTCGGGCGGCGACGCGTATGTCAACGGCGTCGCGTTGCGCACGATCTCGCAGGGCAAGCGGAATCGGCTCACCTTCCACACGGCATATCTCGCGCAGGATGCGAACGATCGGCTCGAGCGCACCGAGACGGTCGCCGAGCTGCTTCAGCAGCCGATCTTCGCGCGGGACAAGCGCTTCGACGCGGAAGCCGCGCAGACCCGCGCGCTGACCGTGCTCGACGCCGTGGGACTGCCGCTCGCGGTGATGGAGAAATACCCCTACGAGCTCTCCGATGGCCAGCGACAGCGTGTCGCGCTCGCCCGCTCGCTGGTGCTCGGGCCGAACGTGCTCATCGCCGACGAGCCGACGGCCGGCATCGACGTCACCGTGCGCGACACCGTGGTGCGCGTGATCGAGAAGCTGCGTGAGGACCCGCAGTTCGCGGCGCTGGTCGTCACGCACGACCTCTCGGTGCTGAGGCAGCTCGGCGCGCAGGTCGCCATCATGCACGACGGTGTGATCGTCGGGTACGGCGACATCGACTCTGTGTTCCGGGAACCGGATCACCCGTATGTTGCGAAGCTGGCGAGAGCCTTGGGGCTCCCCGGCTTGGACTCGAACCAAGAACCTATCGGTTAACAGCCGATTGCTCTGCCAATTGAGCTACCGAGGAATGCGGCCCGGAGAACCGGGCAACGAGGTCTAGCTTAAGGGATCGAAACGGCGCGTTCCAAATCGGCGGCGTGCCCCCGATCGGGCCTCAGCCCTCGAGCTGGTCGACGCCGGGAAGCCAGGCCTGGCCGGGCACGCCCCAGCCTCGCTTGCGGCTGATCTTGACCCACTCGCGGTCGAATGGGCGCGGCAGCCGGTCGAGATAGAGGATGCCGTCGAGGTGGTCGTACTCGTGCTGGAAGATGCGGGCGAGCCAGCCCTCTGCCCGGATCTCGAACGGCTGCTCATCGAGATCGATCGCCTGAAGGATCGCGGCGGGGGAGCGGCGCAGCGGGAACCGCTCGCCGGGGAACGACAGGCAACCCTCGATCTCCTCCTCGTCGTCGGCCTCGCCGACGGGCGTGGGCTGGATCCACAGCACGGGGTTGATCGCCACGCCGCGGTGCTCGATGTCGTCGTCGTCCGTCCATCCGAAGACGAACAGGCGCTTGTTCACGCCGACCTGCGGCCCGGCGAGGCCGACGCCGGGCGCGGCATCCATGGTCTCGTACATGTCGTCGACCAAGCGGCGCAGCTCGTCGTCGAAGACGGTGACGGGCTCGGCGGGCGCGTGCAGCACGGGCTCACCCTGAATTCGGATCGGGAGTACGGCCATTCGCCCAGGATATCGGCGGGCGGTCCGGTACCTTTCTCACGTGCCAGCCGCCGCGATCGGGCTCGACCCTCTGAGCCTCGACCCCCGTCAGTTCATCGGCATCCCGCTGGCCCTCGTCGGCGCGGTGTTCCTCTCGCTGGGTGCGCAGCTGCAGCACGCGGGCGTCGCGAAGGTCGACGAGAGCAGCGAGACCGATGCCGCATCGGGCGGCCTGAACCTCGGGCAGCTGCGTCTGCTGCTCGCCCGGCCCAGCTGGGTCGCGGGCACGCTCATGCTCGGCGCGGCGATCCTGCTGCAGCTCACGAGCCTCGCGTTCGCCCCGCTCATCGTCGTGCAGCCCCTTGGCGCATTCGCGCTGGTGGTCACCGCGATCGTGAACGCGCGCGTGGCCAAGCACCGCCTGAACCGCCTGAGCGTCCTCGCCATCTGCCTCTGCGTGGCAGGCGTCGGCGCGTTCGTGCTGGTCGCCGCGTTCCAGGCCCGCGAAGTGCCGATCACCGAGGTCGAGCTGATCCGCATTCTCGGCATCCTCGCCGCGGTCCTCGTGCTCGCGGCGGCCACGTTCGCCGTGTTCCGGAAGAGGATGCGCGCCCTGATGTACGTCGTCGCGGCGGGCATCCTCTACGGCTTCGTCGCCACGCTCGCCAAAGTCGTGATCGCCCGCCTGCAGCAGCACGAGTTCGATTTGCTGACCGCGGTCTGCGTCGCCGCGCTCATCGCCGCCGTCGCACTCGGCGCCTATTTCGTGCAGAACGCGTATGCCTCGGGCCCGCCCGATCTCGTCATCGCCGGCCTCACGGTCATCGACCCGCTGGTCGCGGTGACGATCGGCATCACGATCCTCAACGAGGCCCTGGCGGTGCAGCCCTGGGCGATCGCCGTCTGGCTAGTCACGGGCGTGGTCGCGGTTGTGGGTGTGCTGTTGCTGGCGCGTCATCACCCGCAGATGCCGGGGTGAGGTGCCTAGACTGGGGCGCCGAACCCCTTGGCATCCCCGTTCCCCTCCGAGGTATCACCACGTGACCGATTCGAGCGACGCGCATTCGCAGCCGCTGACGATCCTGTTGGGCTGCGACACCTTTGCCCCCGATGTGAACGGTGCCGCCCGCTTCGCCGAGCGGCTTGCGGCCGGTCTCGTCGGGCGGGGCCACACCGTTCACGTCATCGCCCCGTCGCGAAGTGCATTCCGCACCGGCGCCTGGGACGAGACGCATGAGGGCGCCCGGCTGCACATGCACCGCCTCTTCAGCCTGCGCTGGTACCCGCACGAATGGCTGCGGTTCATGATGCCGTGGACGATGCGCCGCAACGCGGGCCGCATCCTCGACGAGATCAAGCCCGACGCCGTGCACTTCCAATCGCACTTCGTCGTGGGGCGCGGTCTCTCTCTGGCGGCGCGCTCGCGGGGCATCCGGGTCATCGCGACGAATCACACGATGCCCGAGAACATGATCGAGCACACGACGGTGCCGAAGCCGCTGCAGCCGCTGCTGCTCAAGTGGGCGTGGCGCGATGCGGCCGAGATTCTGAGGCGGGCGGATGCCGTCACGACGCCGACCCGCAGGGCCGCGGACTACCTCGAAGAGGCGACCGGGATCTCCGGCGTCCACGCCATCGGCAATGGGGTGCGCGTCGGCGACTACACGCCCGATTTCGAGCATCGCGGCAATCGCATCGTCTTCGTGGGCCGCGTGACGGGCGAGAAGCGCCTCGAGGTGCTGGTGCGCGCCGTCGCGCTGCTGCCGAAGACGCTCGACTGGTCGCTCGAGATCGTCGGCGACGGCGAGCAGCGGCACCACCTCGAGCGGCTCGCCGCCCAACTCGGCGTCGGCGAGCGGGTGAGCTTCGCCGGCCTCGTTTCGGACGCCGACCTCAAGAAGGCCTACACCCGCGCCGACGTGCTCGCGATGCCGTCGACAGCCGAACTGCAGTCGATCGTGACGATGGAGGCGATGTCGTCCGGGCTGCCCGTGGTCGCCGCCGACGCCATGGCGCTGCCGCACCTCGTGCACGACGGCGAGAACGGTTACCTCTTCCGCCCCGACGACGCGCAGGATCTGGCGCAGAAGCTCGAGCGCATTCTGACCCTGCCCGACGACGAGTTCCGCCGAATGAAGAAGGCGTCGCTGCGGCTCATCCAGGTGCACGACATCGAGCGGACGCTGACGACCTTCGAGTGTCTGTATCGTGGAGAGCCGGTGGTGGACCCCGTGACCGACCTCGACACCGACGA
Source organism: Gryllotalpicola sp. CP2-P1 (assembly GCF_057512245.1). Classification (NCBI taxonomy): domain Bacteria; kingdom Bacillati; phylum Actinomycetota; class Actinomycetes; order Micrococcales; family Microbacteriaceae; genus Gryllotalpicola; species Gryllotalpicola sp. CP2-P1. The sequence continues at coordinate 3,556 of NZ_JBLRDT010000118.1, read as the reverse complement.
GCGTCGCGACGACTCCGTCGCCGAGGGGCGGTAGCTCAGCCGGTTAGAGCAGGGGACTCATAATCCCTGGGTCGCGGGTTCAAGTCCCGCCCGCCCTACTGTGCGATGCGCAGAGCGGCCAGCTGCGAACCGCGGTACTCCTTCCCCGATAATCGAGGCATGGTCTTTGTGCGCATGTCTGCGAACGACGTCGACGACGTGCGCGACTTCCTTCAGACCGTGGATCTGACGCTCGCCGGTCTCGGCGAGCCCGCGGTGCAGCTCTGGGTCGAGCGCGACGACAGCGGCGAGATCATCGGCAGCACGGGGTTCGAGCTGAGCAGTGACGGCCGGCACGCGCTCATCCGCAGCGTCGCGGTCGCCCTGCAGCACCGCACCGCGGGAGCAGGCTCCCGGCTGGCGCGGTACGCAATGGAGCAGGCGCGCGCAGCGGGCGCGTCACAGGCATGGCTGTTCTCGCGGCGCTCCGGGCCGTTCTGGCAGCAGCTCGGCTTCGAAAGCGCCGATCGGCGCGAGCTTGCGGCGGCCCTGGCCGACGCGCACCAGGTGCGCCTCTTCGTCGCGAGCGGGCAGCTCGAGCGCGAGGTCGCGTGGTCGCGCACCCTGACCCGCTGCGAGTGAGTATCGTGAGCGCCAACCCGCCCCGCGCTGGAGGAGCCGATGGCCGTTCGCGTTGACCTCAACATCTCACTCGACGGGTTCGCGACGACGACCGACCAGACGCCGGAGAATCCGTTCGGAGAGGACTGGGCCCGTCTGACGAAGGCGTATGTCTCGACCAGGACGTTCCGTCAGCGCGTTCTGCACGACACCTCGGGTGCAGGCACGACGGGCGTCGACGACGCATATGGAAAGGCCTACTTCGAGAACGTGGGCGCGGAGATCATGGGCGCCGGCATGTTCGGCTTCCACGACAACGCCGACGACCCCGGTTGGAGCGGCTGGTGGGGCGACGAGCCTCCGTTCCACGTGCCGGTGTTCGTGCTCACCCACACGGCGCCGCGTCCGCCGCTCGAGCTGTCGGGCGGCACCACCTTCCACTTCCTCAGCGCACCGCCGCGAGAGGCGCTCGACCGCGCGCTCGACGTCGCAGGCCACCAGGATGTCCGCATCGGCGGCGGCCCCACCGTGATCCGCGACTTCCTCACAGCGGGGCTCGTCGACCGGCTGCACGTCGCGATCGTTCCGATTCTGCTCGGCCGGGGTATCCGTCTATGGGACGGACTGCGCGGCTTCGAGGCCGGCTATGAGGTTTCGGCTGAGACGGCCGAGAGCGGCGTCGTCCATGTGACATTCCGACGTTGACGGGGGAGTGATGGCGACAGGCATCCGCGCGGTGCTCTTCGATATCGACGGCACGCTGGTCGACTCGAATTATCTCCACGTGGAGGCCTGGCATCGCGCGTTCCAGTCGGTCGGCGAGCACGTCGATGCGTGGCGGATTCATCGCAGCATCGGTCAGGACTCGGCGCAGCTGCTCGCGAGTCTGGTCGGCGAGCGGCCCGACGCATGGAACGAGCACGCCAAGTCGCTCCACGCCCGCTTCTACCAGGATCTCGCCCCGCGGCTGCGCGTCTTCGACGGCGCCCGCGAGCTGATCGCCGCACTGGACCGACGGGGCGTTCCCGTCGTGCTCGCCACGTCAGCGCCGCAGGATGAACTCGATCTGCTGACGGGCCTGCTCGGCGTCGACGACGCCGTGCACGCGACGACCTCGGCAGACGATGTCGACACCGCGAAGCCGGCACCTGACATCATCGCGGTCGCGCTCGAGCGCGCAGGGGTCGACTCGCAGGCGGCGATCATGATCGGTGACGCCGTCTGGGACATGAAGGCCGCGGCGCGCGCCGGTGTCGCGCCGTACGCCGTGCTCTCGGGCGGGGTCAGCGAAGCCGAACTGCGCGAGGCGGGAGCGAACGACGTGTTCGAAGGCACCCGTGCTGTCCTCGAGAGCCTCGACCGGCTCCTGGGCGCGTGATACACCGCTTTCTCCACGAGGCTGCACGCGAGTTCCACTGGGACACCCGCGCGGGCGCCCAGGCTCGGCTGCTCCTTGCGCTCAAGGCGGCGATCGCCGCCGGTGTCGCCTGGCTCGTCGCACAGGCCGTGCCGGGCGCCGCGTCTCACTATCCCTACTACGCGCCGCTCGGCGCCGTGATCGCGACGGGGCCGACGGTGCTCGGCGGCATCCGCGAGGGCATCCGCACCGTCATCGGCCTCGCCGTCGGTATCGGGCTCGCCCTGCTCGTCGTGCTCGTCGGCGGCCCCCACCTCCTCACCGTGCCGATCGCGGTCGCCATCGCCGTGCTGGCCGCGGGGTTCCAGTTCGTCGGGGAAGCGAACACCTGGGTGGCATCCGCAGCGATCTTCGTGCTCCTGATCGGAGGAGCGGACCCGACGGACTACTCGATCGGGTACTTCCTTCAGACCCTCATCGGCGCGGCCGTGGGCGTCGCGGTCAACATGCTGATCTTCCCGCCGCTCGCCGTTCGGGAAGCGGACCGCGCGCTGCAGGCGCTGCGCGACCGGCTCGCCGACCATCTCGAGAGCCTCGCGCAGGCGCTCGAAGAGGACGACGTGGACGGCGACGCGTGGGCCGCTCGCCTCGACCGCCTGCAGGCCGACGCGAGTGCGGTGCGCCGGTCAGTGCGACGGGCCGACGAGAGCCGACGCGGCAACCCCCGGGCGCTCCGCGGCGACATCCGCGCCGAGGTCGAGTCGTCATACGTCCAGCTGCGGGCGTTCGAGCGCGCGACGTTCGCCGTCACCGATCTCACAGACATCCTCGGCCATGCGTCGCCGGTGACCGAGCCCTTCGGCGGCGTCGACGCGGACCTCATTCCCGCGTTCGCCGACGCGGCACGGCGCGTCGCGTCCGCGCTGCGCGCGGCCCCGTCCGACGAGCAGCAGGTCAGGCAGGCCCGAGGCGACGCCCAGGACGCTCTGGCTGCCCTCGAGCGCGAGCTGGACAAGGAGGGCAGCGTGCACCCGTCGGAGGTCCCGATGAGCACCGCGGCGGTGGTGGCACTGCGCAACGTCCTCACCGCCGTCGCCCAGCGGTAGCAAGCCGACGCCCGCGACGTGACAGGCGGCCGCGAAACGCATCGCCTGTTCACATTCCGAAAACGATTTGCCTATAGGGTGTCCTCCTAATGGGGGACCAACCCGATGGACCCGTTTTTTCGAGGACGAACATGACGCAGCGCCCTGCGCACACCGATCGTGTGCTTGCCGACAGTGTCGACTTCCTGATCATCGGCGCAGGACCGACCGGTCTGGGCGCCGCTGCTCGCCTTGAGCAGCGGGGCGCGGAGTACGCCCTCGTCGAGGCGAGCGACCGCGTCGGCGGAGCGGCCGCCGCCGTCACGGACGCACGGGGGTTCTCGTGGAGCGTCGCAGGCGCGAGCGGCGCGCAGTGGCAGGCGATCGCCGACCGACTCGTCGACCCGGCACGCCTGTGGCTGCGGACCCGCGTCGCTCACGTCGACGTCGCGCGCCGCGTGGCGATCCTCGCCGACGGCCGGGCCCTCGCGTACCGCTGGTGCATCTCAGATCG